>JBCCEV010000039.1:0-27615 GCA_039030125.1 Pseudomonadota bacterium
CCCAGGTCGCCCACTCAGAAGACAGCGCAGGTTCCAGCGGCATCAGGAGCCCGACGACCGAATACGTAGTCTGCGAAGTCTTTCGCAGCAAGTGACGCATCGGGGTTCACCCAAGAAACGATGAAAACGGTATGGCCCTGTTCCACGGCCCAGCGTATGAACGAGTTTTGCGGGCGCAAATCGAGCACGTAATATTTATTGATCCACGGCGGCACAATTAGTAGCGGACGGCGGGCGACTTCAGCGGTCGCGGGTTCAAATTGCAAAAGCTGCATGAGATCGTTTTGATAAACGACCTTACCCGGGGTCGCAGCGACGTTTTGTCCCAGGGTGAAGGCCTCAGAGTCGACCATTTTGGTTTGCAACCGACCGCTCGCGGGATCAATATCTTGGAGAAACTGCTGCCAACCCTTAACCAAATTATCCCCCCCAGTGCGCGCGGTTTCATGCAGGACCTCGGGGTTGGAAAAAAAGAAATTCGTTGGCGAGATCGCATCGCTGAATTGCTGCGAATAAAAACTGATCTTGTGCGCCGTATCTGGGTCGAGTTCATCCGTATCGTGCGCGATCGCCTGCAGACTCTGCGACATCGCCAGATAACTTTGCTTGATGTAGTCAAAGATAATGTTTTCCGACCAGTCTTTGGACTTAAATCTTCGATCTTCGGGTGCTGGAGAAACAATGGGATCGGCGTCCAAGCCCCACATGCGGCTAACGGCGTTTTGCCAGACGGCGAAGTAGGTGCCCCATGCTTCGAGCTGGTAGTTGATCAATTTATGCGGCTGACGGGCCCACTGTTGGGAAAATTGCGCAAATGCGGGCAAGACGCCCAGCGGATCAATGCTTTCGGTTGCCGATTGATCACGCGCCCCTAAAAAACCCTCGAGGGTTTCCAGATTGCGCGCCGCCGCTCGACCAAGCGCCTCGTTGAGATCTAAAGGGCTCGGGAATTGTTTTTTTTCCATAGGGCCGATTCACTTATACCCGCTCTATTGTCAAAGCTTAGTGCGTGCGTTGAACAAGTGCCAGTGAGTGGGCGCTAGGTTTTCTTCCTTGGCATATACAAATCAGTGATAGTGCCGCTAAATGCCTCGGCGGCCATCCCAACGGTTTCAGATAAAGTCGGGTGAGGATGGATGGTGAGCCCGATATCCTCGGCATCGCAACCCATCTCGATGGCGAGCGCGACCTCCGCAATCAAATCGCCGGCGCTAGTCCCCACGATACCTGCCCCGACCACACGACCATCATCGGGAGAGAACAACAGTTTTGTGAATCCTTCGCTACGACCAAGCGCCAGCGATCGGCCCGACGCCGCCCACGGGAATACTGCTTTTTCATAGGGCAAACCCTCATGCTTTGCTTGCTCCTCGGTAACGCCGACCCAAGCAACCTCAGGATCGGTGTAGGCAACCGAGGGGATCACCTGCGCATCGAAACCTGCCTTGTGCCCTGCCGCAACTTCGGCGGCGACCTTACCTTCATGCACGGCTTTGTGAGCCAACATAGGTTGTCCAACGATATCCCCAATAGCAAAGATATGGGGAACATTGGTGCGCATCTGCGCATCAACCGCAATAAAGCCACGTTCGTCGACTTCGACGCCGGCCTTATCCGCGGCGATTAACGCGCCGTTTGGCTTGCGGCCAACGGCGAGCAGAATTCGGTCGAATTCGGCTTCGCCGGGCACCTCCTTGCCTTCGAAGGAGACGGTGAGGCCCTGTACGCCGGGCTCCACGCCGATCACCTTGGTCCCTAGGAAGATCCCCTCAAGCAGCTTTTTGAAGCGCCGCTCAAGTGGTTTGACGAGATCACGATCGGCGCCGAACATCAGACCATCCATCAACTCTACAACCGTCACTTTGCTGCCAAGTTCGGCATAGACGGTCGCCATCTCTAATCCGATGATGCCACCGCCGACCACAAGGAGGCGATTGGGGATGTCGGCGAGTTCCAAAGCACCGGTGGAATCGATGATCCGGGGATCGTCAGGGAACGCGGGTAGCGACACTGGTTCTGAACCAGCGGCAATAATGGCTTGTTCGAAATTCACCGTCTCGACGCCTTCTGCCATCTGCACCTCCAACACATTCGCTGCTGAGAACTGACCCACGCCGGTTAACACGGTAACGCTGCGCTGCTTCGCGAGCCCAACTAAGCCCTTGGTCAATTGCCCCACGACGCTTTCTTTCCAACCGCGCAAGGCGTCGATTTGGATTTTTGGTTGACCGAAATCGATGCCGTGATCGCGCATTTCCCTGGCGTCCGATATCACCTTGGCGGCGTGCAACAACGCCTTCGAGGGTATACACCCAACGTTCAAACAAACGCCGCCCAGGTAGGGATCTTTTTCGACGAGCACGACTTTGAGCCCCAGATCGGCGGCGCGAAACGCGGCGCTGTAACCACCGGGCCCCGAACCCAAGACAACAAGTTGTGTTTCCATCAGCTTCCTCTTAGACAATTCATTAGGTCGGCTCAGCACGGTAAATAACCACCGTCGCACCCACGGCGTTAACTAAGTCCACGTCAAGAATTGACGTCATGGTTTCAATGTCTTTCGCGCGTTGTACCTTCTCGGATCCGCGCATTTTTACCTTGACCAACTGATGGGCGTCCAAAGCGTGATCAATCTCGGCAAGTACGGCATCGGTTAGCCCTTTTTGTCCGACCCAAACCACCGGTTTGAGGCGCTGCGCTTTACTTTTTAAGGTGCGGCGGTGGGCGTTGGTCAACGTCATCTGATTCACTTTTAATTTTAAGATTACACCCCGTAATTCTCGCACACCGCCATAATGGCTTCCCGGGGTGGTTCGATACGCATACTATCGGAGCGGTGCAACTCCAGCGGCAAATTTTCTTCGATGGTGCGTTAGCGCTGATTTTTATTCGCCGACGCGAATTCCGATATCGAGGATCGGCGCTTGATTGGTGCACAACCGCCGCCATTGCGGTGATACTCTATACTGGCGCGGCCTGGTGTTTCGCCACCCCCAAGCCCGAGTTAGAAGCGTGGGGTCTACTCACCGCGCTAGCGGTATCGTTTCTGTTGACGGCGGCCGTCGCTATCGGTCACGCGAGCGCGGCGATAAGCAGGGAGCGAGGCTTGCTGATTCTCCCACTCACCCTCTACGTTAATCTCGTCGAGCTCGGCGCCACCCGTTTTTTGGACGCGTTCGATAACACGATCGCGGCCTATTACTTTGGTTATGGCGACATCGTCATGTGCATCTGGCTCGTTGTCGCGATCGCGCGCGCAACTCCCGATGGGCGAACTTATTTACGGGGCTTCGCGGCGATGTTGCTAATTGCGGGCCTCATCGCAGCGGCATTCTTGACGCTTCCCAAAACCCGCATGTTTTATGCCGCGACTCTTGATAAGCCCCCGGTTGATGTGGAGGCGATTTACTACCAACAACCTCACATCCTGGCCGAACATCTCGATCGCATAAGGGCGAGCGAGCCCGGGGTGGCCGATCTTTATTTTGTGGGTTTTGCCGGCTACGCCAATCAAGATGTATTTCTCAGGGAGGTGCGCCAAGCGGCGAACATCGTTGCCGAGCGATTCGGCGACAACAGCCAATCCATCATCCTTGTTAATAACCCAGCAACGCTTACAAGCCACCCGATGGCTAATCACCACAATTTAAGGCGCACCTTGCTAGCGATAAATGAAAAGATCCAAGCTGATGAAGACTTTGTATTCCTGTTTGTGAGCTCCCACGGCGACGAAGATGGCACGGTTGCGGTTAACTTTCCTGGGTTCAAGTTTAATGACATCAGCGCAGCAGAGATCTTCACAGCGCTTCACGACGCCCAAATCGAATGGCCGATCACGGTTATTTCTGCCTGTTACTCCGGGAGTTTTATCCCAGTTCTTGAACATCCAAAGGCGCTGATCATTGCTGCCGCCGCCAGCGACCGGCAATCATTCGGTTGTGCGCACCAGAATGACTGGACGTATTTTGGGGAAGCTTATTTCCAGCACGGACTAACCCTCACGCGCGATCCCATCGAAGCATTTCACCTCGCCAGAGAGCGGGTTGAAGCCAGGGAAACTCAGGAACGAAAAACACCCTCAAAACCGCAGATTTCGGCCGGCTCCGAAATGGTCCAAAAATTAAACCAATGGTTACTTGAAGCCGACTAACAACCTAGAATGTCACCCAGCTACCCTTCCAAATTAGGTGCGAACATGAGCAAAGTAACGACTGTAGCTGAGGATAAAGAGTCCGTCGGTTGCAATGGCGGGGGCGGTTCGCTCGGACACCCGCTCATTTACTTGCGCTTCGAGAACAAGAAGGAAATCGATTGCTATTACTGCGGTGCGCGTTTCATTAAGGTCGACGCTGAGGGCATCACCGAAGACGGCCAACAACGTGCCTAATACTCTCACCATCGGGCAGCGCGCGCTGCTCTTTGTGGTTATCGGCTACCGGCGCTTCATTTCTCCGGCACTGCCAGCACGTTGCCGTTACGCGCCCACCTGCTCAGAATACGCCTGCGAAGCGGTGCAACGTCACGGCGTAGCCAAAGGGACGGCCCTAAGCTTGAAACGGATACTCCGTTGCCACCCGTGGGGTGGTTCCGGTTACGATCCCGTACCCGATTAAATTCACCGCTTAGCGGTTCATTTTCCCGGCTTGGGCAAAGTCATCAACCAGCTCTTTGTCGTAGCCACGCGTTTTTAGCCAATCTTGCAGTGCGCGACCGGTTCCCGCGCTCCAGGGCGTGAGGTTCTCCATACCAACCCAACGCGCGTCAGCGATCTCTTCAACTTCCAGTTCGAAGTCTCGTGAATCGACGGTCACGTGATAGGCGATGAGCAATTGATTCGCTTGATAGAACTCGTACATCCCAATATAGGATTGGAGCTCGGCTTTTAACCCGAGCTCTTCTTCAACTTCCCGAAGTATGCCTTGTTCGGGCATTTCACCGGATTCCAAAAATCCGGTGACTAACCCATACCAATGTCTGGGCCAGCCGATGTTTCGCACCAAAGCCACAGCACCTTCGTGTTCGACAATCGCCGCAACCACCGGGATCGGATTATTCCAATGGACCCACCCGCATTGGTTCGAAGCGCATGCGTAACGTTCGCGACCATTGATCGGATAGACGCCCAGAGGTGTTCCACACATCGGACAGTACTTCATCGTCGGTGGTTACAACTAGTCATTGGTCACTTGGAAGACATTGTATTCAACCTGGCCTGATTTGAGCCTGCCCTGCGCGACACAAATGATGTTGTTGAGCCACTTGTAACGCTCATCACCGGTTTGCATGCGGGGGCTGGTAACGAAGTACTGCTCCCCGTAATCGCATTCGCCATTGCCCGCCAGCGCGGCCTGAACGTTTTCTGTGAGCTCAAGCTTACCGAAATATTCCACATAGATTTTTGCGCCGTCGTCGGTGATAAATGTCGCGCGAACGTCTAGGTGACCGAAGTCGTCGGTCATATGGAGCCAGTCTGCGCCACCGCCACTGCTGATCGTTCCTTTTAGTTTTTCACCTTCGAACGCGCCGCCGGTGACTTCGACGATGAAACGATGTCCGGTTGGTACGGCACCAATGTCGTGCGCTTCGCCAAGCGTCGCGTGATAACTTAAAAGCGGTACCAATTTCATAATTACCCCCCCAGGGCTGGATTATTTCGAGCCGCGAGTATAACGGCTAGTGCAGCACCCTCCGATACTCTGGTGTGACGCCACGCGGCACGAGCTTGTTGGTCATGCGCCACTCGCTCAGAAGCTTGCGCTATTGGGCAGTGCTGCTCAGCGCAAGGCGCTTCAAAAAGACCGGAACGATCGCCGCCCTAGCTCTTGATACCCGCGGCAGCTCAGCCTAGCTGAATGACGATCACGCCTTCAGGCGCAAGACGGGGCGGTGATCGGCTAGAATAGCCTCTCTCATTATCTAGACCGCGCCCGTAGCGCAGTTGGGTGAATGACGGTTGCGCCCGAAGGCGCAAGACCGAGCATTGCTCGGTCAGGAATGAACGCCGCGAGGATGCAACCGAGCGGCCGGACCCGAAAGACCGAGGGTCTTGAGGGGAGTACCTGGCAGCGCGCAGCGCTGCGAACTGATCGGCTAGAATAGCCTCTCTCATTATCTAGGACGCGCCCGTAGCTCAGCTGGATAGAGTACCTGGCTACGAACCAGGGGGTCGGAGGTTCGAATCCTTCCGGGCGCGCCAATTGAGACATGGCGACACCAATATTTAGTGATATCAAAAACGCCGTCAGGATTTGGTCAACCTTTAAAGCACAGGTTGCTAAGACAAGAGCGCGCAACGCGCTAGCGAAGAAGATCGACCAGCGCTCGGTAGGCCGGAGCAATGAAGTTGGTGCACTCCTCCTAGCCCTGTGCGCCTGTTTGACCGCCCCTACAATCTCAGCCTCTGACACCGTCAACGGCTCCTGGCGGGTCAACGAAACCCTGTCTGACGATTACGACGAAGTCGCTAAAGAGCTCAGCGACAAGCTACACAAGGAATATCGTCAGAAGCAGCAACAAAAATTTATCAATCAAGAGAATCTCGATCATGCCGAGCGAACGCGACGCCGGATCAGAGAAGAGCGACGGGAATTTTCATGGACGATCCCAGAGCACATCGAACAAATGCTTCATGCACAAACGCTCCGTATCCATAACGCGCGCAAAGTCGTACTCCTCTACGACAGCGGGCGAAAACGTTTACTAACGGTCAACCCCGCCGGGCGCGCATACTCCGTGCGCGGCACGGAGATTTCCAAAGATGACGTCGGAACCTCGCTCACGTATTTCGACGAGGAAGCGCTTATTGTTGAAACCGACGTACGCTACGGGGGCAAGATGGTCGAACGCTTCGAGCGCGCCGAAGAAGGACGTTTGCGAGTAGTCGTGCGTGTCCAGGAGCCGGCCGGTGGACCCTGGTTGGAATACGTGCGTTTTTTCGACCCCCAAAGCTAACTTTACCGGCGACTGTGCTTTTCCCAGGGCACCTTCGACCCGGCTAGCGCGTCACGGAGTGGACCGCTACACTCAGCGCTACCTGCCCAACTAGATCGGAGAATCCTATGAAAACGACGATGGATATCAATTGCGACATGGGAGAGAGTTTCGGCAATTGGAACATGGGTAACGACGAAGCGATGATGTCGCGGATCACCACCGCCAATGTCGCTTGCGGCTTCCACGCCAGTGATCCCGTGACGATGCTGGAGACGGTGAAGCTTGCCAAGGCGCATAATATCGCCGTCGGCTCACACCCCGGTTTACCCGATCTCCTCGGTTTCGGACGCCGTGCGATGAACATCACGCCCGAGGACGCCTACGCTTACGTTATTTATCAAACCGGGGCACTGCAAGCCTCACTCGCGGTGCATGGTATGACCCTTCATCACGTCAAACCGCATGGGGCGTTCTACTCGGTGCTGCGCACCGAAGAAGCATTGGCCGAGGCCGTCGCCGACGCAATCGCTGCCTTGCCGGACGTGCCGATGCTTTATTGGCCAGCGCCCACCGATGCCGCCTTGCCGAGCGCCGCCGCCAAAAAAGGCATTCGAGTGGTGGGGGAAATCTATCCGGATCTCAGTTACAACGCCGATGGCTCACTCCGGCTGCAACGCGAAAAACACGAAACCGATGTTGACTTTGCTGCCGCCCAAGTCAAACGCTTTGTTGAAACGGGCCAGGTCGAAGCGCATGACGGCGCTTTGGTGAGCCTGGAAGCTGAAAGTATATGCATCCACGGTGATGGACCGAACTGCACTGAAGTTGGCGACGCGGTCCGGCAAATGCTGGCTGATTTAGGGTGCAGCATCAAACCGTTGATGCCCGAAGGTCACAAACAAAAACAGGCTGCCTGATATGCGTTTTGGCCTTACCTTCGCCCACCAGGCGCCGCCCGGATCGGGCGTCGCCTGGCACGAGCCCTATGACGACATGCTCAAATGCCTGCCGCGCGCGGAGGAGTTGGGCTATTCATCGTGTTTTCAGGTTTCGCATCATGCGCAAACAGACGGGCTATGCCCGGGCCCACTAATTTCAATGGCCGGGGCGGCCGCGGTCACCGAGAAGATGCGGATCGGCACGGGCGTGCTGCTCGTCTCCCTTTACGCCCCATTAAAGCTCGCCGAGGACATTGCCGTTCTCGACAACCTGTCCAACGGCCGTTTTGTTTTTGGGGTCGCTCCGGGATACGTAACCAAGGAATTCGAGGCACACGGGATCCCGCGTAAAGAAAGGGTCGGCCGCTTCGAGGAAGCACTAGACCTTATGACGTTGGCCTGGACGGAAGATACATTCTCGTTCGACGGTAAGTATTTCAGGGTGCCACAGACCACGCTCACTCCCAAACCCGTGCAAAAACCCCATCCGCCAATTTGGTACGGGGTTTCAGCCACCAAATCGCTGCAGCGCGCAGCGCGCCGCCACGCGGTGCAGATCATGTCACCGCGCTACGGCGTTGAAGAATTGCTGGCGCATTACAAACCCTATGAAGATGAAGCCAAGGCCATCGGCTGGGAAATCCCGGAACGCCCTATCATGCGCGCCGGATTCATTGCCGAGACCCAAGAGAAAGCCGAAGCAATCGCAGAACCGGCGCTCAATTATCTCTTTACCGAACTCTATGGCGCCGCATCCGCCTCCGGGGACCGCGTATTGCGCGACGACCAAGGCAATCCCATCACCGATGCCAGCCAGGTTAGCTTCGAAACGTTTAAAGAACGTTACGTGATCGGCACGCCCGAGAGCGCAATCGCCGAGCTTAAACAGTACGAGAAAGCAGTAAATCCAACCGAGATCGTCATGTGGATGCATCTACCTAAGATTTCCGGCAAACATGCCATGGCAGCTACTGAATTGTTTGCCAAAGAGGTCATGCCAGCCTTCGGCTAGGTGGATATCAAACGGATCACCGAGGTTGGTGTTGCGGTTCGCGACCTAGAGGCCGCAACAACGCTCCTAGTCGACTTACTCGGCGCAACCGCAGGCCCGGTGACGATCGTTGATCGCTATCAGATGCGATTTCGAATGTGTCGAGTGGGCAAAATCGACTTCGAAATTATGGCGCCCTTAAGTGGCAAAGGCGTGATTGCCGAGTTCCTGGAATCTCGCGGCGAGGGTTTGCACCATATTGCTTTTGCCGTCGATAGTATCGACGACACGATGCGGTCCCTTACCCAAAAAGGCGTTCGCTTCGTTGATGATGCACCGATACGAGCACATTTAGATATCGTCGATTACGCCGGGCGTACATTCAGCGATGAGATTGAATTCGCGTTTTCATATCCCGCATCCTTGTTGGGGATCTTGTTCGAGTTCATCCAATATCCCGAAGGCTATCAGTCGCCATAACGATTTTCCCTCTGGCGTGCCGCCTCTTTGACCGCGAACATACGCCAGCGAGAACAGTCCTAACTGTCGTAAACGATCACGCCGCGGGCATTGACCCCGCTTTCGAGATCGGCGAACGCCTCGGGTGCTTCATGGATACTGTAGGTACGGGTCACCAAGCTATCGAGATCGAGTTTTCCGCTGCCGTATAAATCGAGATACATCGGAAAATCGACCTTGAAGTTGGCGCTGCCATACATGCAGCCTTTAATGGTTTTGGCCATGAACGGCATGATCATCGCGTTGAATGAGAAGCGGTCGTCGGCGCGACCAACGCCCACCAACACCGCGGTGCCGTTCGCGCGCGTGGCTTTGACGCAGGCTTCAACCAGCTTGCCATTACCAACGACCTCAAACGCGTAATCGACGCCACCGCCCTCGGTCATAGCCTGAATTTCCTTGATCGAATCTCCGCCTGGCGTCACCGAGTCAGTGGCGCCAAAAGCTTTCGCCATCTCCATTTTCTCGGCTGATAAATCGACGGCAATGATCTTTGCGGCGCCCGCAATGCGCGCACCCTGGATCACATTAAGTCCGACCCCGCCGCAGCCAAACACCGCAACGGTTGACCCGGGCTCGACCTCGGCGGTTTTCAACGCCGCGCCGACCCCCGTGGTGACACCGCAGCCTACCAGCGCTGCCGCCTTGAAGTCATAGGACTTGTCAATCGTCACCAGGCAGCTTGCGGGTACCACGCAGGCTTCGGCCATATTCCCAAGAAATGACATCACGGCGATTTCCTCGCCATTCATTTTGACCCTTGAGGTCCCGTCGATAAGCCCACCGTGTGGTTTATTGGCGCGGCACAAAAACGGCTCAGCCCGCAGGCAGTTGAAGCAATCACCGCAATTTGGAATGAACGACAACACCACATGGTCTCCCGGTGCGACGTTGGTCACGCCTTCCCCGATTTCCTCCACCACCCCAGCGCCCTCATGCCCCAACACGGAGGGCAGCTTCCAGCGGATGGTGCCGTTAATAATGGAAAGGTCCGAATGGCAAATCCCAGTTGCTTTCATACGCACGAGGACCTCGCCGGCCTTCGGCGGGTCAAGCTCGACATCAACGACAGAAAAATTATCAACCTCGTGGGCAACAACGGCCTTCATGGGCGGACCTCCTCGACTTGGGTTCTTAGTGCTCTCGAAACGCGAGGCGGGAGCGTAACATTTTTGCGTTGATAAAGATCAGCCCCCAAGAGCCCGCCGCCATGCTAGTCGCGTCTCTAAACCCCTGTTAGCATTGACCAAGTTGCAGATCGAAAGGGGCAATAATGCGCGTTCGTTTTTGGGTTGCCGCCCTCGTCCTGGCACTTTGCACCACCGCTAATGCCGAACTTCAGCCGGAGAGGATGTTTTCCCGCACGTTGCCGGCGAAACCGAACCCACATTGGGTCTTCGTTAACGATTTGGTTTTCAACCATATGGAAGCTGGAAAATCATTTTTGATCGACGCGGATTCGGGGCAAATGCTCGGCATGCTCTCAACCGGTTTCTTTTTTGAGTCGGTCATCTTGCCTTCCGACTACAGCGCGATTTATACCGCCGAGACTTACTTTAGTCGCGGCACGCGGGGTGAGCGCACCGATATTGTCGCAGTCTACAATCCGACAACGCTGTCACCGGACAGTGAAGTCATTATTCCCCCGAAACAAATCAGTGTGGTGCCTGTGGCTGGTCACGCCAACCTCAGCACTGACGATCGCTTCATGGCGCTGTATAACTTTACGCCCGCGCAATCAGTTTCCCTTGTCGATGTCACAACGCAAAAATTTCTTGAAGAGTATGAAACGCCGGGATGCGCTGGCGTCTACACCGCCGGACCGCGAGCCTTCACGATGGTCTGCGGTAATGGGTCCATGCTGACCCTCGAGCTTGGTGACGACGGCAAGGTTGCATCAACGTCTCAGAGCGAGCCGTTTTTCGATCCCAATGAAGACATCGTCGATGATAAAGTCGCCCGCCACGGTGACATCTGGTTTTTCTTCACGATGTCGGGAGCAGTAAAACCCGTTGATACCTCGCAAGGCAAACCGCAATTCCTGCCCGAGTGGCGCCTGTTCGATGATTCAACAACGGGATGGAAGCTCGGGGGTTTTCAGTACGCCACGATCAACCCAACCACTAATGAACTGTACGTCCTCGTTCATGAGGGTGGTGAATGGACCCATAAAGATCCCGGTAAAAATGTGTGGGTTTACGATCTCGCAAGTAAGCAGCGCACGCGAACCATAGAGCTTGAGCATATTGCATTCTCGATAGAGGTCAGCAACGACGCTGAACCCTTGCTCTATACCGCCGACGCGGAACACTCGGGTTTGCACGTTTACGACGCACAAACGGGCCAACACTTGCGCGAAATCGCGGAAATTGGTTTTTCACCGGTGCTCCTTCAAGCAGTACCGCTGATCAAGTAATGCGCCTTGATCGAATTTGACCCCATTATTGTTTTGGCGTGCCGCTATTCGCTCGCGCTGCTATTCGCTCATGCCGCCTGGACGAAATGGCGGGCGTTTCCTTATTTCAGCGCGACGCTTAATGAGTATCGGCTGCTCCCTCCGGTTTTAGTGCCGAGCGCGGCAGCGGGGATCGTTGCCAGCGAGGCCGCGATCGCAGTCGGGGCGCTAGCATCCCCGACGGCGACATTCGCCATGGCCCTCGCAGCGATCCTATTGATTGTTTACATCAGCGCCATCGGCATTAATCTCACACGTGGGCGCAATGACATTGATTGCGGCTGCGGGGGCCCTGAATCCAAGCAAACTCTCAACGGGTGGCTGGTGGTCCGTAACCTGTTGCTCGTGATCACGGCGCTTGTGGGATCCGCTTCCCTGGTCCTGCGCCCCCTTACTGCCATCGACGCGTCGCTCATCGGCTTAGTGGTCCTCACCGCCACCGTTATCTATTTGGCGCTCGAACAACTGCTTTCGAATCTGCCCAGGCTCGATGCGCTTGATGAAATTATGGAATAAGCGTGGAACAGGCCCTACTCATTTCAAACGCAATTCTGTGGGTGATGGTCATCGCACTCGCGATCACTGTGCTGGCGCTCGCCCGACAGGTCGGCGTGCTCTACGAGCGTATCGCGCCGGCTGGGGCACTGATGGTCGGGCACGGTCCTGAAGTTGGCGATCCGGCGCCGGTCTTCGAGGTGGATACCCTAGCCGGATCGCGGCTAAAACTTGGAGGCAATCGCGATGACGCTCGCAGTACCTTGCTCTTTTTCCTATCCAATAGCTGCCCGATCTGCGAAACGCTGATCCCAGTGTTGCACTCAATCCGCAAGACGGAGGCCGCCTGGTTGGATGTCGTATTGGCCAGCGACGGCACTCGCGAAGAACATGAGCTTTTTGTCGAAAATAAAGGGATCGGGGAATTCGACTATGTACTCTCGACCCAGCTTGGGCTTGGCTATCAGATCGGTAAATTGCCCTATGCCGTGTTGATCGATGGTTCAGGTAAGATTAGCGCCAAGGGTTTAACCAATAACCGTGAGCACCTTGAAAGTTTGTTTACGGCGAAAGAATTAGGCGTCGCCTCGATCCAGGACTACGTCCATGGCAAAGATGTCGCCTAATGCGAGGAGAATTCAATGAAATGGTTTGATTTGTTTTTCGAAAAACGAGTTAGGAACCTCGCTCGCCAAACCTCGCGACGGAGCTTTCTTTCCAGGTTCGGGGTAGCGCTAGCCGGTGCGGGTGCCGCCGCCGTGCCCGCCTTACCCGTTGCCCGTGCGGATTCGCCACGCTTACCACAGCCTGACGAATCGGGGATCGAGGGCGATCCAGGTAATCCGCAGACCTGTGACTACTGGCGTTATTGTTCCATCGACGGCTTTCTTTGCGCTTGCTGTGGCGGCACGCAGAATTCTTGCCCGCCTGGGACCGAGCCGTCTCCGATCACTTGGATTGGCACCTGTCGCAATCCCGCCGATGGAAAAGACTACGTGATTTCCTACAACGATTGTTGTGGAAAAAGCGGTTGTGGCCGATGCTTTTGCAACACGAACCAAGGCGACACGCCGATCCATCGCCCCACCCTCGACAACGATCTCAATTGGTGCTTGGGTACCAAGAGCAACGCTTACCATTGCTCCATCGGTGTGGTGATCGGAGCCGCAACAGAGCCATTGCGCTAAATCCAGTTTCGACCACCAACATGACGCTGCGGTATCTAATCGTTGCGCTAGGATTAAGCGTCCATTCGGCTAGCGCTAACTCGCCACATGTCGACTTCATGCTTCACTGTCAGGGATGCCACCTTGCGGATGGCACTGGAACCCCTGGTATTGTGCCGCCATTGGTTGGCAAACTCGGTTTGTTTTTGCGCACGCAAACTGGGCGCGATTATTTGCTACGAGTCCCCGGCGTTGCGCAGTCTTCTCTGAGTGACGAACGCTTAGCAGCGGTGATGAATTGGGCTGTCGATTATTTTGACGCACCCGGTAAGCCAGCAGATTTCGAACCCTATAGCCCCGAAGAAGCCGGAAAGCTTCGCAGTCAAATATTGCGCTCGGTCAAAGAACTACGCATCGAGTTGATCGGCAATAACGCTGCTGACTACTGATCCGATCGGGGGTCTGGAATTTCATCAAAAGCGCCACGTTCGATGGCGCCCCGGATCCGATCGCCCAAGTCGGGGGCATGAAAACGGCTCGTGAATTCGACCAGCACTGGCCCTCCATTTTCAAAGATCAACTCAACCTCGAATTTCGCGCCAGCGACCAGGGGCGCCGTGGTTTCTGTCAATTGGAGAAAATATCCTTGCTCAGAAAACTCAAGGCGGCGACCCAAGTTCGGAATATCAACCGCTTCAACCGCGGTAGTGACCGCTTGTCCATCCACAACGTCGACGCGCTGGAAAGTGGTGGCCCCACTGGCCACTGAGCTGCGGGCGCCGAGGAGCCGGTCGCTGGCGCCGTGATTTTCGATCTGAAAGAAAAGTTTGGCGATTCGCCCACCGCCAATCCGCACAGATGCCCACGGGTCGATGATCTTTAGACCGCCAGCATGAGTGATCTCAGTTGCTGATATCGTACTGGTCGCGAGCGCCAGTAAAACGCTAAAGCCAATGCGCCCTAGGTTGCTAGTCACCTGGGACCAAACGCACAACCATATTGTTCGCGCCTTCGATGCCATGCACCTCTGGATCACGCGCACCAACGGGCAAGTTTGAATAGGACGTCCAAAGGTCACCGGTATCGTGATCGATTTCGATCATGCGCAAAAAGGCTTCCTTACGCGGCAACGGGTAATGACGCCAGCTTTCATCATCGATATCAAAACGATAGATTCGATCAGAGTTGGTGGTGCCGACCCAAATTGCATGACGTTTCAAATCCAGAGTAACCGAGTAAGTCGCGCCGGCGCGGTCTGGCATGTCATAACGCGCAACCTCTGCACCCATTTCGGTATCAAACTTAACCAGTTGGCCTTCGCCATACAGCGGAACCCACAAGCTCCCATCGTCCTCAATCGCTAAGCGCCGCGGCGCCGCGCCGCGAGGGAAGGGAACAATTCGCTCGACACTTTCCGTCTCGGTGTTAAAGGCTCCAAGAAAACCGTGGAGTTGAGTCCACCACACCCGCTTGCCATTCGGATCAAGTGCAGCACCATAAATAAACACATGAAACTGCTCCTCGCCATCGGGCAGTGGCATGGGATAGCGTTTAATTTCTCCGCTATCGATATGAATGCTCCAAAGCTCATTAAGGCCAACGAGGGTTAGCCACAACCGTCCTTGCGCATCCGGTTCGACATGGCGTTTGGAATTAAAAGCGGCATCGTGGGTGATGGCAAACTTAACCCCGGGCGGCGGCGGATAGGTCCTCCATTCCTTGGTCTTGGTGTTGAAACGGCCGAGCCCATAGCTTTCTTCAAGTGCCATCCACAAGTTGCCCTTTGAATCGGCATTCAACGTATGCGGCCCTTGCGGCCCCTCGCCCGGAACGTCATACCACTCGACAGTACCATCGTAGGTATTAAGTGCACCGATCCGATCGGCGTCGAGTTCCAAAAACCACAATTTGTCGGAACCTGGCGCGACCGACACTTCACGGGTCCAGCCATAGGTCGGCAACAAATACTCCTCGATGACCGTATTTTCGTTGACACCGTACTCCCCAAGTTCGGCGACATCGTCGTAGCCGGTCAAAGTCTCGAAGCTCTCCGGGAACGCTTCGGCCAAAAACGGCGTCACAACGTCGGTATCCCGAGGCAGAAAGAAACTGGTTTCCGGCGTGATCGCCATCTGATAATCCAGGCTTTCCTCTGTTAAGCCCCAGCGCAATTCCTGATGTCCGGATGGTCCCATTTTGAGCGCAACGGAGCGCATGTAATGAACCATTGCATCCCAGGCTGCATGTTTGGCCTCGTAGGGTGCTCCCTTCAAACCTTTAGCAAAGTTCTTAACCCGCTCGGCACCAAGCTGATGGCACCCGGCGCATTCGTTGATCAAGATGTGATAACGGCGTTCACCCGGCTCACCTGGGATCCAAGCCGAAGACGGTACTTGGTCCGCAACATTGCTTTTTGGTTTGACCGTGAAATCGATTGTCACTAAATCACCATTCTCTGTGACTTTTCTATCGACTTCCTGCCAACCGATGCGAAACATTTCGACGGACAGCTTGGAATAGTCAGCCCGAATTTCTGGTGTTTTGAAATTACCGTTGGCAACCGAGAAAACCGTCGTTGTTGCCGGTACCACATCCGTGCCGGCAAGATTGATACGCACGAAAGGTACCGGATTACCTTGACCGTCTTTCACCGTGCCGGAAATCGTTACAGCCATCGACGTCTGCGTGAGCGCCATCAGGATTAGGGTCATGCCCCAACGGGGAGAAAGGTCTAAGCGGGGTAGGAAAGCCATTTTGTGGACCTCTTAAAACGAAGGCACCCCTTACGGGGTGCCAGTATTCGTGAGTTAGCGATAACGAGGACTATGAGTTCACCATCTCCATCACAGCGTTATAAAGATGACGGGGCGCGGCCTCGCCATCGCAGAGGATCGTCGTTTCCAAAGCCCCTGATTCAAGTCCAACTTGCGAGGCATCGAGCGTGACAGTGTCTTCCCGGAACGCATCTCTAAGCGTTGTTTTGCCGTGCTCGTGAGTGATCAAATCACTCGGTTTCTCAGGCTCTGTGAAATTAATACTCCCTATCCAGCGGGTCCGGTTGACCGTGATAGGCCAAAACTCGTGCCCATAAAAGCCACCGATGTATGGGTCAACCAGCATGTTTGGAAAGAAACCATGACAGTCAAAAGCGTAAAAAGGATCTTTATCAGGATTCGTACCCGGATAAGCCAAGCCGGCATCCTCGCCACCAGCGGCGTACCAGCTTGAACCGCGCTGGCGGACCCACTTCTCGACCTCCGGCGGTTCAAAGGTCGGCGATACCATGAAGGTAATGGACCGATTGCCCTGCTCATGCAAACGGATTGATGTCGGCCTACAGTTCGGATTCAGTGGTCCATTAAACGCCTCGGGCAGCGTCGCGGCATGTACGGTATTAACGTGGTAACCCTCCTGGAAGGCATCGATCGCGACTTTCCAGTTGACATTAACCTCGGCGGTCCAGATCCCACGCTTGCGCATCTTCTCGAACGGGAAATCAACTAACAAATCGGCGTGCGGTTTGATTTGCTCGAGCAAGGTCTGCTGGGGCTCCGGGTCAACATTGATGAAGATGAAGTCCTTCCACACCTCACAATGTACTGGCTTCAACCCGCGCTGTTCTTTGTTGAGGTTAAAGAACTGGTTCTCATCGGGTACGGACTTTAAAGAACCGTCGAGGTCGTAGACCCAACCGTGGAACCGGCAGGAAAAATATCTCCGGTGGGACGTCTCCCACGACTCGTGCTGATCCCAACAAACCGTTGTACCGCGGTGCATGCAGGTATTGTAGAAGGCACGCACTTCGCCATTTTGATCACGGGTGATGATGAACGACGGCGCGATCCCATCTTTCTTGCTCCGAACCGCCTCAATCACCTGTACGAAATAATCGCCGGCTTTAGGGATCCGCTCGGCGCGCCCTACGTAGAGCCACACCTTCTTGAAGATCTTTTCGCGCTCGAGCTCGAAGAAGTCTTCCGAAACGTAAGGTTCGATAGGTAACTCGCTAGTATCCATGCCTGGATAGCGGTCGGCGACGGGCCGAGTGTTGGACCAATCAGGGAGCCGCGCGGCGTCCTCAGGTGGTACGCCTGCAGGCGCATCCGCTTTGACATTCGTGGGAGCTTCGGTCTTCATGGCAGTGACCTCAATAGAGCTTAGTTTTCGAGTACTTTGATGGGATCGCGGGGCGTAATAATGTGGAAACGTTCGAACTCGAAGGCGTTCGGTACGTCCGGCTGTTGATAAACCTCAACCGCAGGTACGACCTCCATCAACATTTGACCGAGGCGCAATAACGCCGCCGCCGGCTTAGGCATGGCGTTCAGAGGAAATTGATCGATGTACTGGCAAAGTGCATCCATCATGGGAAAAATCGTTTGATAAAAATCAACCAAGTCTTCTTGCTTTTGTTTGACGCGGAAAGCATTGCGTTCGTGTTCTGTGTCCAGCACCCAATCGGGTACAAAACGCTCAAGCGCCGCAAATTCGTCGGGTAGCAGTGCAGCATCCATCGTGATTTAACCTTTAAGTAAGCGGGCTGGGCAGATCGCTATACCATATCTCCGAGCAGGCGAAACGGTCAATCTTGACGGCTCTGGAATGATTTAAGCCACTGATCCGCCCACCAGTTCGCGTTCGCTTCGATGTTCTGCAGCGCCGTTTGCCCCGTTGCCGCTAGGAAATGAAAACATTCGTGACTCAATGTGTGCACTGCACATTGTTCTAAGTCGTCGAAAAAAAACGTCTGCTCACCAGAAACCCAACCACGTTTATTGGTCGTCGAAGGCACCCGGCCCCAGTGCTCGAATCTGAAGGGCGGCGCATGATCAACATTTACGCTGGCCCGGATCCGATAGCCGGAGCGCGTACCCTTGGCAGATTCAAAAGGGAAGTGACATGCACCGTGAAGTAATGCCTTTTTGTTCAGTGGCAAAAGCTTGATCCACTCAAGCTCATTGGTGTTGAACTCGCGTAGCTGCTCGCTCATGAAGCTCATGACGTGCGGCATGCCCACTTTATCGATGACCTTAAACGTTTGCTCGAGCATTCGCGGTTTATGCGCTGATCAATTCTAGTGTCTCATTTTAGAACCTTCGAAGCTTGTGGTTAATCGACGGCGCGGGGGTCAGGTGTTCCACGATGAAGGCGCTGGTACACATGGAGTTCACGGCGTAGAATCTTTCGCACTACGCGAAGTCCGGTGAGAGGGAGGTGTCGCGTGGACCCAACAGACATCTTGGATCCAAATTATTTCCACAAAGTGGTGGATTGCCAGTGGGCGTGTCCCGCTCACACGCCCGTGCCCGAATATATTCGGCTCATTGCTGCTAATAAGCATGCCGACGCCTACATGGTGAATTGGTATTCCAACGTTTTCCCAGGAATATTGGGGCGCACCTGTGATCGCCCCTGCGAACCTGCTTGTCGCCGCGGTCGCATCGACGAGGAGCCGGTTGCTATCTGCCGGTTGAAGCGAGTGGCCGCCGACTACAAAGGCGACATCACAACACGCTTACCGCAGCCGGTTGGCAAAACAAATGGCAAGCGCGTCGCGTGCATTGGTGCCGGGCCGGCATCCCTGACGGTTGCGCGCGATCTGGCGCCATTGGGCTATGAGATCGTGGTTTTTGACGGTGAGAATTTAGCGGGCGGCATGATCCGATCGCAGATCCCGAAATTCCGACTACCTGAGGAAATTATCGACGAAGAGGTCGGCTACATCCTCAATCTCGGCGTCGAATTTCGGGGTGGGATCTGGATAGACTCGCTTAAGGATTTGCTGGGCCACGGCTTCGATGCAATTTTCGTCGGCACCGGTGCCCCGCGCGGACGTGAACTCGATGTTCCCGGTCGACAGGAAGCGAGCGCGAATATTCATATCGGAATCGACTGGCTCTCCTCGGTCGCCTTTGGCCATATCAACCAGATCGGTAAGAAAGTGATCGTGCTTGGCGGCGGCAATACCGCGATGGACTGCTGCCGTTCGTCGCTGCGCTTGGGAGGCGAAGACGTCAAAGTTGTGGTTCGGTCGGGCTTTGATGAAATGAAGGCATCACCGTGGGAAAAAGAAGATGCCGTGCGCGAAGGGATCCCAATCCTTAATTTCCTGGTCCCTAAAGAAGTTCATCACGACAGCGGCAAACTCGAAGGCATTACGTTCGAAAAAGTTCATGCCGAATACGATGAAAACGGTCGCCGTAAGTTGTTACCCACTGGCGAGCCGGATCAATCATTTGAGTGTGACGATATCTTGGTTGCCATCGGCCAGGAAAACGCCTTTCCGTGGATCGAACGCGATGTAGGCATCGAGTTTGGCGATTGGGATATGCCAGTCGTCAACAAGACGACGTTCCAATCGAGTCTTCCCAACGTCTTTTTTGGCGGCGATGCGGCTTTTGGACCGGAGAACATCATCTGGGCCGTAGCGCATGGCCACGAAGCGGCTATCTCTATCGATAAATTCTTAAATGGCGAAGATCTAAATGACCGGCCACCCGCCATTGTTAATGTCATGTCGCAAAAAATGGGCATACACGAATGGAGTTATGACAACGATGTGGCGGAGGACAAACGCTTTCAGGTTCCACTTAAGGACCTTAAGCAAGCGCTATCCAACATCAAAGTCGAGGCCGAACTCGGTTTCGACACCACCCTCGCCTATGCGGAGGCCGAGCGCTGCCTTAACTGCGATATTCAAACTGTATTCGCCGATAAGCTCTGCATTGAATGTGATGCTTGCGTCGATATTTGTCCCGTCGATTGCATTAACTTCGTTGACAACGAACAAGAGCCAGCATTGCGTGAATCGCTACGGGTTCCTGCTACCGAAATGGGTCAAGACCTATACGTCTCGAAAGAACTCAAGACCACTCGTGTGATGGTGAAAGACGAAAACGTTTGTCTGCATTGTGGTTTCTGCGCCGAACGTTGCCCCACCGGTGCTTGGGACATGCAGAAATATCTCATTGAGATGGAACATGCGGGTCCGGCATGCCGCCCCCCCGCCAGGCCCAAAGCCGCCTAACGCCAAGGGCAACTGAATCGGGCCGAAAAGAAACCGCTTGAGTCTGTCAACGACTTCGTCGTTAAGTTCGCCAACGTTAACGGCTCAGGCTCGGCGTCGGCAAACGGCATGTTTGCCAAATCAGTCTTGCGCATGGGCGTCCCTGTTAGTCCGAGAAATATCTTCCCTTCGAACATTCAGGGGTTACCCACCTGGTATGAGGTAAGGATTTGCGAAGAAGGCTGGCTGGGTCGACGCGGCGGCGTCGATCTAATGGTGGCAATGAACCCGCAAACATGGGACGAAGACGTCGCTGAAATCAATCCCGGCGGTTATCTGTTCTACGATTCTTCGAAACCACTGCCGGCGTCTAAATTTCGCGAAGACATTCACCCCCTTGGCGTGCCGCTGACTAAGATGTGCAATGAAGCTTATACCGATGCTCGTCAACGCCAGCTATTCAAAAACATCACCTATATCGGCGCCTTGGCGGCTTTGCTCGATATGGATATCGCGGTGATCGAAACGCTCATCAATGAACAATTCAAAGGCAAGGAAGCGCTTTTCCAGTCGAATCTTCAGGCGTTGCACCGCGGCCGCGATTGGGTCTATGAAAATCTAGAGCACCCCCTTGGCCTGAAGATCAAAGCCAGTCACCAAGTGGGCGACCGTATCTTTTTGGAAGGCAATAGTGCCGCAGCCTTGGGCGCTGTTTACGGTGGCGCCACAGTTGCCGCTTGGTATCCGATAACACCTTCCTCTTCGTTGGCCGAAGCGTTTGAGCGGCATTGTAAGAAGCATCGCAAAGACCCAGATTCGGGGGATTCGCGCTATGCGATCATACAAGCGGAAGACGAACTTGCTTCTATCGGGATGGTGATTGGTGCCGCCTGGAATGGGGCCCGGGCCTTCACCGCCACTTCCGGTCCGGGGATATCTTTAATGCAAGAGTTCTTGGGATTCGCCTACTTCGCCGAAATTCCGTCGGTCATTTTCGACGTTCAGCGCGGCGGACCATCGACCGGGATGCCCACTAGGACGCAACAATCGGACGTACTGCTGTGCGCCCACGCCTCGCATGGCGATACCAAACACATTTTGCTCTTCCCAGAAGATCCCAAAGAAGCTTTCGAGATGGGGGCGACCGCATTCGATCTTGCCGACCGGCTGCAGACGCCGATCTTCGTCATGCTCGACCTGGATATCGGAATGAACGAGCGACTATGCGAGCCACTCAACTGGGACGAAGGCCGGCACTATGATCGCGGCAAGGTCATGACCCGCGAGATGTTGGAACGCGGCGAAGAATTTGCGCGCTACCTTGACGTTGAGAATGACGGTATCACCTACCGCACCTATCCGGGTACACATCCCCAAGAAGGCGCTTACTTCACCCGCGGTACAACCAAAGATACCTCAGCACGCTACAGCGAGGCCGGCCCAGATTACATCGAGAACATGGAGCGGCTGCTTCGCAAGTTCGATACGGCAAAGGAAATCCTGCCAGCTCCTATCACGCGCACTTGCGATCTACCGTCGCGGATTGGCGTTATTTACTATGGTTCCACGGCACCGGCCATGGACGAAGCCTTTGCCGCGCTCGAAACCGGCGGCATCGAGCTGGATGGCATGCGCGTGCGTGCCTTTCCATTCTCCGATGACGTCGCGCAGTTTATCGCCGACCACGAACGGGTATTCGTCGTCGAGCAAAATCGCGACGCGCAACTCAAGACCCTTCTGTGCATTGAATTGGAAACCGATCCGGCAAAATTGGTATCGGTACTGCACTACGATGGAACACCGATAACGGCACGTTTTATCGGCGAAACAATTGCGCGTGAATTGATTTCTTCTCACTCAGGAACCATGCGTTCCGCCATGGGAACCTGAAACAAGACAATGACTTATCTAGCGAGACCCAAATTTCGCCACCCTAACCTCGCAACCAATGAGCTCGGTTATACGCGGCGCTACTACGAAGGTTCTATCTCGACACTGTGTGCCGGATGCGGACACGACTCGATTAGCGCGGCAATCGTTCAAGCGTTCTTTGAGGCCAACGTCGAGCCCCATCGCGTTGCCAAACTTTCAGGGATCGGGTGCTCATCGAAGACGCCGACATATTTCCTAGGCGGCTCTCATGGATTAAATAGCGTGCATGGCCGCATGCCATCGGTTTTGACCGGCGCCAACCTGGCGAATCGCGAGCTCATGTATTTGGGTGTGTCTGGCGACGGCGACTCGGCCTCGATTGGATTTGGCCAATTCGGACACTCCATTCGCCGTGGCGTCAAAATGATTTATATCGTGGAGAATAACGGCGTCTATGGGCTAACCAAGGGACAGTTTTCGGCGACCGCCGACTACGGCTCGAAATCAAAACGGGGTGCGGTCAATAACGACACCGCCATCGATTTGGTCGGCCTAGCCCTACAGCTCGGCGCGACCTTTATCGCGCGGAGCTTTTCGGGCGATAAAACCCAACTGGTGCCGATCATCAAAGCCGCCATTGAACATCAAGGCGCGGCGTTTATCGATGTGATCAGCCCCTGCGTTGCTTTTAATAACCACGACGGATCAACCAAAAGCTACGACTATGTGCGCGAGCACAATATCGCCGTCAACAAGCTCGACTTCATACGCACGCGTGAGGAGATCAAAACTGAATACGACCCCGGCGAAGTGCGCGAAATCATGCAGCACGACGGCAGCGTCTTACGGCTGAGAAAAGTGGGCGACGACTACGATCCCACCGATCGGGTCGCCGCTGCCAATTACCTCGGGGAACACACGCGGCGCGGCGAATTAGTTACCGGCTTACTTTACGTCGATAAAGATGCGGAAGATTTGCACGCCCACTTAGGCACTATTTCCGCGCCGTTAAATACGCTAACGGAAAAAGAGCTGTGTCCGGGGACGGAAAAACTGAAAGCCATCAACGCCTCATTACGGTAAGGAGCTATTGCTCTTGCCAGGAGGGTGTTGCACTCCGGCTTACAATCCTCATTTATGGACATATAAACTGCGGTTGCTCGCCGTCGTGCGCCTACTCCTGACTGCGGCTCATGACGCTCCATGTACCTGTGCTGGACTCGCGACGCTTCTGAAACGCCACAGATGCACGTGCCGCGTTTCGACGTGCGGAAATACACCATTCGCAAATTTCAAAATATCGTTGTGAGCGGTGGCCCAATTGCCGAGGGGCCGCGCGAGCTAGACGAGGCAGGGCAAAAATTTTCGAGCGCCGGAGGGTTTATCCAGAAAGCTAGACTCAGAGATGTCCGGCGATACGAGCTTAACAAGAGCGTCGCGAGCGACGCGGCAAGTAGGCGCCGGATGACGAAAAACCGTAGTTTGCAGATTAGTAAATGAGGATTTTGAGGAGTCCGGTAACAACCTTGCCGCGAGCGCAGCAGCGCTATTCTAAAAAGCGGGAGGGGGAAGCGTCGTTAACGTAGCCGAGCAGATTGTTTACCACCCAATACCCAATCAATTTCTGCAGCGGCCTGGGTAAATCCTTCGCGACTTCAGGCGGTACACCCAAAAATTGATTTTCTTGCTGGCGCAACCACGCGCGACAGTAGACCACGGTGACCCCTAAGCGAGCTTGATCGGTCTGGTTAGCACCACCGCCGTGAAAAAGCGAGCCATCCCAAAGCAGAACAGAGCCAGCCTTCATCTGTGCCTGTTCAGTTTTCATTCTCGCCGGCGGCTCGGCATCCGAAATTAAATGGGAGCCAGGGATCAACTGAGTCGCGCCATTCGCAAGAGTGAAATCGTCGATTGCCCACATTGTGTTAACGCTCAGCGGCATATGCGGCCGCTCGATCGGATAGTAACCATCGTCTCGATGAAAGGGCTGGGCCGTCTCTCCCGGGAGTAGGTTGACGCTGCTCGCGATCGATAACTGGATTTGATCCTTTAGATGCCCTTCGATTATCGCCAGCACCTTTTCATTTAAAAAGAGCTTGTCGAAAGCACGTGTGCGCGCCACCAAATTATAAAGCCGCTGGGTTTTCAACCCTGCGAATTCGGTGTCACATAGCGCTTCGTCCCGATGCCAGCGCGCAAAAATCTCACGGATTTCGTCGAGTTCATCGGTGAGAAAAACGTCTTCAAGCACCACAAACCCATCATTGCCCAAGCGTGTGATTTCTTTGCTGTGAGCCTCCACAGCCTTGGGATTTGAAAAGCGCTTGGTCTCCTGCGTCGCGATCGCGGCAGGCGAGAAAGGATTTTCGTAAACTTCTGCGACTTGACGAGCCATCGTGTCAGTTTACAACACTGTTGAGTATCAAAAGAATAGCGCCCAGGCCAAAAACGGCCCGGGGCGCCATTGTGCGCTAAACGGCGCGCTGATCCTCAGCTTTATTGGGCTTGGCTGCGACGTAGGTTGGTTTGATATCGGTGACTACCGACTTGTCATCAACCTCCATATCGATCGAACCCTTAAACCGGCAACCTTCCTCCAAAGTGATCTTTGGCGCCCGGATATTGCCGCGCATTTTGCCGGTGCTGGTGAGCACGAAATCTTCGACTGCATCAACATCACCTTCGACGTGACCTTCGATGCTCAATGATTTCGCATTGACGCTCGCCGCCAAACTACCGTCACTACCAACGGTGAGTAAGCTTTTTGGCAAAGAAACCGTGCCCTCGACTTTACCGTCGATGACAAGATCTTCGTCGCCAGATACATCGCCCTTAATGCAAATTGAATGACCGATGACGGCCGGTGATTTTGGTGCCAGGATTTGTGCAACAGTAGATGCTTCATCGACGCGTTCGGTAACGTCTTCTGATCCATCGTTCTCAATTTTTTGGTCTTCTGTTACGCCCTCTTCCTGTTCCCTTCTCTTGAAGAACATGATGCGTCTCCTTGATCATAGTGGTTGGGTGAGCGGTTGTTATTGTTTTTATCTCGTGGGCGCGGGCTTCGCTCGTGGGCACGCACCAAGCCCAACTTAGACATAAGCGCGCCGAAGATCTAGGGAATAGTTTGCACTCTCTAACTTACTCGCCCGGTCAGTACTTTAGCGCGACTTTCTGCGGGCAGGATTCGAATTCCCCACCAAGCTCTGGTTTTTGAAAACGAAGTTTGCGCAGGCTCGCCCGGAATAGGCGCTTTAACGGGCTGCCGCCGGAACCGTTAGCGACAAAATGCGCCAACCTGGAGCAGGATTCACCGGTTTATGATTGGTGAATGCGTGAATCCTGCCTTTGGGATCACACGCGAAAAGCGGTTGCGATGTGTCGCCGGCCCGGTCGCAGAACGCATGAAAGTCAAACTCATCGGTTAGGTTCGTCTGCTTGATTTCTGCGCCCTTGGCAAACATGGCCGCCAATTTCGCATAGCTGATCTGATCGCCAAACAAACGCCGACCACGCTGACGGGGATCCATGTCATGGCGCCCACTCAGTTGTCCATTAGCAACATCGAGAACATAAACTTCATCGGCGCCGAACTCGTCGCGATAACCCGAGGCCGCGAGCGCGTTCGAATCTGGCCGAACATGCATTGCCAATAATCGCCCGATACCGCCGAGATCCATGTGGACTCGTGCATGCTCCGATAGTGGGTTTCCAAAGTAGGTCGCCAAGCCCGCCATGCGCGCTTGCGACACGTTCTCCCAGGAGCTATCCGCATACAACACTCTTACCCCGACCTTGGCGAGCGCCTGTGCGATCGGAATGCTCACCGTCGGGCCACCAACGATCAAAGCGCCGTTCGGGTGCGGTTCACTCACATCCAAAAGTTTGGCGAACGTCGCAGCGGTAAAGCTTTGCCAGACCACGGTGCCGACAATGATAGAGAACGTCAGAGGCACTAGCAGGGCGGCCTGCTCAAAACCTTGCTCTTCAAGGCGTAAGGAGAACACTGCTGCGATCGCAGCCGCCACGATCCCACGCGGGGCAATCCAACCCAATAATGCGCGTTCGCGATAGCTGAGTTCCGTACCTACGGTACAAACGGCGACTTTAAGTGGTCGGGCCACGAATTGCATCGTCAGGAACACCCAAACCCCGCCAAGACCAAGGGCCGTAAGCTGCGAAAAATCGACCCTCGCGGACAGCAAGATGAACAGTCCAGAGATCAAAACGACGCTCAAGCTCTCTTTGAAATCGAGAATATCTTCGATATGAAGGCGTGGCATATTGGCCATCGAGAATCCCATGATCGTAACCGCGAGTAACCCGGACTCGGCCTGCAAGGCATCGGCAAGCGCGAACACCGCAAATACGGACAGCAAGGTCGCTCCGTTGTGAAGGTATCTAGGGATCCAGCCCCGCCTGATCACCACGCCTAACATATAACCGGCCAGCGCGCCTAGCAAAATCCCAACGATGATCATTTTCATCAGGATGAATCCCGCTGTTCCTAGCGCGTCGGAAAATCGCGTTGCCTCGATCACGTTGAACGTTAACAGCGCCAGGATCGCACCGATGGGGTCAATCAAAATTCCCTCCCAGCGCAAAATGTTAGAGACCGTCGCCGTTGGCCGCACCGCGCGAAGCATCGGCACGATCACTGTCGGGCCCGTAACAACCATGATCGCTCCAAACAACCAGGCCAGCGGCCAATCAAAAGCGACGAAGTAATGAGTGGCAAACGCGGTGACCGCCCAGGTCACTACCATCCCCGAAGAAATCATGCGCCGAACAACCTTACCGTGCTCTTGGACCTCGTGGAGTTTTAAGGTCAGCGCGCCTTCGAACAAGATCACCGCAACCGCCAGCGACACCATGGGCAACAGCAAATCGCCGAATAACCGATCTGGATCGAGCCAGCCCGTGCCGGGACCCATCACTAGTCCAGCAATCAATAAAAATAAAATTGAAGGGACATTAACGCGCCAGGCGAGCCATTGAGCCAGCAGCGCAACAGCGCCGATGGTTGCGAGTTGGATGATGATGTGATGAGTCATGCGCGCGGATCGTAGCGTGCTAATGCAGCGTCGCAAACTGACATTGACGGGCTTTAATTTTCTGGGCTTTAGATCTTCGGCTAACGGCGGTAGTTTATATCGTGGATGCGCCCGTAGCTCAGCTGGATAGAGCGCTGCCCTCCGGAGGCAGAGGTCAGAGGTTCGAATCCTCTCGGGCGCGCCAAA
>JBCCEV010000040.1:0-27530 GCA_039030125.1 Pseudomonadota bacterium
ATTGCGTCCTGCATGATCTCGCAGGGCGCAATCAATCACCAGCTCATTGAGTTCTGCGGTGAAACTTCGCACTGTATAGGACCGGGCGATCGGGCGATCGCCCTGCGCTGGAAACATAAGTTTGACGTAGCCACCTTCAAACCCCTGCGGGAAATCATCCAGGCTTGCACCCGTCAGCCCGATGCGAAGCATATGGCTTGATAACGGCTCTAGCCGCGCCACGCTAACTTCTCTCAGCGCTTTTGACATTGCTCACCTCTTGAGCGATTTTAAAATTCTTACCGTTATAGTGCCTCATCTAGGCTAGTCTCTGCTGCCACCATCTCATCCCAAGTCTGTTGCGACAACTTAGGCTGCAGATAGGTCTACTTTCCTAGTGAATCGACACGCGAGAAAAATCCTATGACGTCAACCACAGTTCGCTACCTTCACCACCCCACATCGCAGCCCTGTCGAGCGGTTCAACAGTTCATGCTTGAGGTCGGGATCCCCTATGAGGAGGAGATCGTCGATATCTTAAGCGGCGCCAATGAGACCGCTGAGTTCAAAGCAAACTATAACCCAACCGGACAGATCCCGATCTTAGTCGACGGCGACACCACCATTTGGGAGAGCGCCGCCATTGCTTACTATCTCAATGAGCGGTTCGCTGCACCGAAACATTGGTTTGGCGAAACAGTCGCGCAGCGTGCTCGTGTGCAACAGTACTTACATTGGCATTCAACAACGCTCAGACGCGGTGCCGGGGCTTTTTTCTACTCGCACTTTGCCTAGTGCATTTGGGGTGATCGCGATTACTCAAAGGAAATCGATAAGGGACGTTTCGTACTGCTCGAATCCATGGGAATCATGGACCGATGGCTTGGCCATTCAGACTATCTGTGTGGGGCCGACATCAGTTTCGCGGATCTTCAGGGATTCCACGAATTCGTCTCACACCAAGCCGGTGCAATTATCGACGACCAAACCTGGCAGCAGCACCCTAAACTTCGCGAATGGTTCGAACGCTTGGAACAACGCCCGCATGCCAAAACCGTTAGCCAAACTATCAAGCAAGTTGGCGCCATGCGCATCGCTGGCGATCAGATCAAGATGAGCCGACGCACCTCGCTTGCCAAAGGCACCGAGATTTCCGGGGCGGGCACAATCGGTATCCCCTATTTCGAGAGTTGATGCGCGAACGCGATCATGAAACCCGATGGCATTTGCGGCTCGACCGGCTACATTGATTTTATTCACCCTAGCGGATCACGCGCGATAGTACCTTGACGGCTCTTTTCTCTCTAAGTCTCGGATTGAATCCGTTATCAATGATCAAAGCGGTCTGGCCGCCACTGCGCGTTGCATTGATGACTTGGCGCATCGCGATTATTGGTGATCGGCGCAAGCCCGAATTCGCTATCAATCGTTCGAGGTAATTTATGGATCTTGGCTTAATCGGACGCCGCGCTCTGATAACGGGCGCATCAAAAGGTATCGGTGCGGCGACAGCCAAAAGCCTTGCGGCGGAAGGTTGCAAGGTGCATCTAGTATCGCGGACAGCGCGAGATCTTGAGCAACTGGTAAGTGAGATCAGCGATTCTTTCGGCGTGGAAGCGGGGTATACCGCTGCCGACTTGTCGCAGTCCGAACAAGTTACAGCGCTGTGCGCGGCGCATGACAGTATTGATATCTTAGTTAATAACGCAGGCGCGATACCGGCGGGGTCAATCGGGGCGGTCGATGAAGCGGCCTGGCGCGAGGCGTGGGATTTGAAAGTCTTCGGCTACATCAACATGTGTCGTTTGATGTATCAGAACATGCGCGCGCGCGGTGGCGTCATTATTAACATCATCGGGGTTGGCGGCGAGCGACCCACACCTGCCTATGCCGCCGGCGCGGGTGGGAATGCAGCCTTGATGGCATTGACGCGTGCTTTGGGGGGGGCCAGCGTCCGGGACGGGGTCCGGGTTGTGGGTATTAACCCGGGCGCAATTAAAACTGATCGATTAATCAATATGCATAAAACGATGGCGGCAGAAAAATTTGGCAACGCGGAGCGCTGGGAAGAGCTATTCGACCCAGAGTTCCCACCGGGCGAACCCGCGCATATCGCAGACATGGTGGCGTTTTTAGCCTCTGATCGATCGTCGAATACAACTGGGACAATCATCACGATCGACGGCGGCTACTGCGCTCGCTGATAACCACCCTTCGGTTTGGACGGGAAGCGAATTAAACCTTAGACTCAAGCTCACATCGTTTCACCATGCAGCATCGAGGGGAGAGCTCATGGAATTTCCAAGCTTAGGCTTTGTACAAGCACTACAGACATCGTTAAACGCCAATAGCAAATTTAATACGGCCAGCCGCTGGTCAGACGTGAAGGTCGTGCTCGGCTTCGGCGACAAACGCTACTGGGTGAAATTGTACAGTGGCGAAATCATCGATGTGATGGAGTACTTTCCGATGGCTAACCCGCTAGGCTGGGACTACAGCATTAGTGCTTCGCTGGAGGTGTGGCAAGCACTGGGCGATGGTTCGAGAGCCCAGGGCCATTTACTCGATTCTGGCGCAATCACGGTTGATGGCGACCTGATACAGGCCAATCGGCTTTATGAGGCAACGCACCTGATGGTGATGGCGATACGCGAATTACTTGGCGGAAAATAGGAGCGGAATTGATGACTCATGAAATTACCGGACGTTACGCGACCGTACAAAATACCCGCGCCTATTACGATGAATGCGGTAGCGGTATTCCATTGATCTGCATTCACATGGGTTGGGCATGTTCGTTGCAGTGGCAGTACTTCATGCCGATCATGGCGGATGCAGGTTTTCACGTTATCGCGCCTGATCTACCGGGTCACGCAAAGTCCTACCCCGTGTCATGGAAGCCGTTTAACAAAATGCGCGACTATGCCGAATGGGTTTGGGATTTCTCTCAAGCGGTGTGCGCAGGCGAGAAACCGGTGATCTGTGGCAGCGGGATCGGTGGCGATATGACGCTGCAGATTGCTTGCCATCACCCAGATGGGATCCGGGCCGGGATGTGTTTTGAATCAGCAGCCTCGACCGGATCAATCTCTTTTCTATCAGGGTTTACGGATCCGCATTCTTTCCCGGGATTCCCTGCTCTGGTCGATAATGCTTCGACTTCGGCGATGTTTTTTCCGTGCGAGGAACGCAAGGTAATCGAGTCGAAGTGGCAACACCGCGCCACCTACCAAGAAACCTGTGTGGCCGATATGGACGCGTGGAATGATCATGACGTGCGTGATCATCTAAACGATATTCAATGCCCGATTTTCATGTTCAAAGGCGAGGCTGACTACCATATTCCTGATCAAGACGTCTTGGATACGATTAAAGCGATCCCAAATGGTTTAGCCGAAGGCGGTATTGCCGAAGGCATGGGTCACCTCATAATGATGGAAGATCCTGAAGGCCTCGCCGAGGCCTGCTTGGGTTTTCTAAAACGACGCAAAATTGTTTGAGGCGTTAAGTCCTACCAGACCTTATTCAACCGAGGCGCCGCGCAACATGCTGCGGGCCGAAGGTAAAATCTTGTCGAAATAATGAAGGGCGGCCGCCTGGAAGACGACGACGTTGAGCGTCTCGTTTTTGATCGCACCGATAACATAGGCCCGCCGCTTAAGCTCATCAGGCGTGATGTAGCGAAATTCAAACTCAAATCCCGGTTGTCCGCCAAAGGTCACCGGGGCAAGTTCGCCAGACTCGCTGATATTCGCTGAAAGTTCGACCGCAAAAGTCTTTTCAACCATTTCGACCAATTCGTGTGGGAGCATGTCCGAGGCATAAGTGGGGTAGCTCTTATCCTCCTTGCCCTGAGAGCTCAGCAGAGCTTCGCCATCTTTGACGTCAACGAAGAAAGTAAGTGAGTCCAATGTTACGCCATTGACGGTCCAGGTCGGTTTACGTCCGATGGAATGCGTCTTGGGAACCTCATTCCATTGTTGCGTCGGATTAACGCCGAGTGGCCCGATCTGTTGTTGCGTGTTCTCGACAACCGCATACTGTGGAGCGCAAGCGGCTAAGCCCAATAGCAGCGCAATGATCCCTGAGCGCAAGATCGGTCCCATAGTTAATACTCCAGATAGAATTCAATCATTTTTCGATCTTTCGCTTCAGGCTGAAGCGAAAGATACTCCCGGAAGCGCGCTTTTGCGGCATCTAAGTTCTTATTCTTCAATTCGATCATCCCCAGTGCCCGATACGCCTGCGGTGTGGGCGAGTCGCTCGAGATCGCTTGCCTGAAGTACGCAGCCGCACGATCTCTATCTCCCTCCTCATTTCTGGAGCGATATAATTCGCCGAGGAAGAAAGACACAATGGACTGATCGTGCTCGCCGCTCTGCAGTTGCTCGAGTACGAACCTTGAGCGACCAAAATCTCCGGTGTTCAACTGGTCCTCAAGCACTGTGAAAAGCAATGGATTGATCGCCTGTGCGAAGTCGGTAGCGCCTTGCTCATGGAGCTGCTCGTGCTCAGTTAAATCATTTGCATAGGACGCGAGGGTTTCCAATCTTTTTGAGGGACTAGGGTGCGAAGAGAAAAACAATGAGCCGCTGGATTTCTTCTGAGTCGCGGAATCTTCCTCTTTGAGAATTTGCCCCCAAACAAGAGAAGCCTGATCAACGTCGTATCCCGCCGTGTCGAGCAACTGGATACCAAACTTGTCAGCCTCGGACTCGTGTGACCGGCTGTAGGAGAAAATACTGGCTAGCAAAGCAAAATTGCCAACACTGGACGCCAGGTTCGCGATGTCAGGAGAAACACCGCCCGCCGCTACCGCACCACCTAGGCCCAACGCAATGACCGTCGAAAACGTCGCTTTCATTTTTAAATCTTCGTAACGCTGAAGACTGTGTCTGCGAAGGTAGTGACCGATTTCATGGCCAATAATCGCGGCCAACTGCGCCTCGTTGCGGACCCGGATCAGCAAACCGGTCCAAATTTGCATCATTCCATTTGGAGCCATGGTTGCATTGAAGTGCGGCGTTCGAATCACGTAAACCCGGATATCGCCGCAATAACTTTCAACCAAACGACAAACGATATCCATCAGATATCGATTCAGATCGGGCCGGTCGATCAGCAGCGGGGAGCGCTGCAAGTCCTCTTCGGCATTGGCCATGACCATCCACAAACCACCCTCCAGTTCGTGAGTGCTCGGAGCGAAACCCGGCTTTACAAGACTCGGTAGTTGCTCGAATCCGTGCGCCTGGATCGCGCAAGTAATGAGAAGCGCCGATACTAGAACGCGCATCTAAAATAGCCTTATCGAGGCATCCCGGTGAGCAGCATTTCAACCGACTTCTTCGCTGGTTCGGCGGTGCGCAGATCGCCGCCCGCGCGATTGAGGTGATTGAACCAGACAATATCGCCGTTCGTGAGATCCACCAAGGATGCAAACCCGACCTGCGAACCGCCGGCTGGCATATAACCGGTTAGCGCCGCCGCAATCACCTGAACGGCAACTCTTCCGGCACTGCTATAGCTGTCCCTGGCGTATAAGAACAAGGCGTAATTAGCATCGGTGCGGGCTTTAAGCTTTTGCGCCGTTGTCCCCAAAGACCAATCGAATTTATCTTTTTTCGACTGTAGCGGGACGATGTATTTATGAAGCAGGATGGCTTCGCCCACAGCACCGTGAAGCTTTTCCAAATCGTTAAGTGCGTCAAAATCCGCGTCGCCCTTTTCGGGCTGCACGTAATCCACAAAATTTATGCCGTTGGCGACCGTCGGATCCTTGAGCGCTGAACGCATGTATTGTTCAGCGGATTTCGTCCACTCGGCTTTTGGCTCCTCGACACCGCTCGCGGTTAAAAGTGAGAGCTGAACATCGATGGGCATCAACGCAATCGTTTTCTCTTTATCGACCGAGGGAGTGAGTGTTTTTATGGAAGAAAAGTTGGTCGGCTGGGCGGCGCATCCGGCGAGCACCACACCAATGAAGCCGATTGAAAGTAACCTGGACAGTTTCCCTGACATGCCCTTCTCCATGTTTTACGTTTGCGGGCCCAGAGCGCTGAAGCCCAGCATGATGAGCCTATTATCGAACTAGCGCGCTGTCGAGCGTTGCGCCGACTTGGTATTGATCCGGCACACTTTTCGAAATAGCAAAAAGGACGTGCTAATCCGTGCGCGAGGTAATTTCCAGCAAATGGAACCCGAATTGCGTTTGCACCGGTCCGTGCACAACACCAACATCACCGCTAAAGACGACCTTGTCGAATTCCGGCACCATCATGCCGGGTCCGAACGTCCCTAAATCTCCGCCTTGCGCGCTGGAGGGACAGGTCGAGTGCTGCCTCGCGACGTCGGCAAAATCGGCGCCAGCGGCAATCTCTTGCTTGAGTGTTTCGCACTGTGCCTCGGTCTCGACCAAGATATGACGGGCTGCTGCCTGGGCCATTTTTTCTATCCTTAAGGTTTGAATTCGAACCTCAAGGTAACGCACTTGCCGCTGGCGCGGAAGTAACGTCATCAGATTAGCGCATCTTCATGAAACAAGAAGGCCAAAAAAAAGCGGTGAGTTTCTGGAGGTGGGATTTCTGCCCTAGGCACGACCCTGCCCTAGGCAATCCCTGCACAATGGCCGCCGAGCCGCATGGCCTCCAAGCTGGCCGATGACCTAACGCGAAAGTGTGAAGCGCAATTGCCGCAACAGGCGGCACGAGAAACTTGGCATGGTTGCCATAAGCCTGCGGTCTGCAGCATGCAATAAGACGCTAGGCCAATCCCTGGGCTCGCGCGGCATCCAATCGCGCGCGCTCGGGACTTCCCAAAAGCTGCCGGTTAACCCCGATCCGCTTAAACCAATAATGCAGGCCCAGTAGATCGGTAAATCCGACGCCGCCGTGAACCTCTGTCGCTGTCTTAGCCACGCCCGTTCCCACCTCGCTCAAGTGGGCCTTGCAATGACAGGCATACAAATGGGATTCATCATGGATTTCATCGAGCGCGTAGGCTGCATACCACAGCATCGACCGGCACGGCTCAAGGGCGGCCACCATCTCAGCGCACATGTGTTTCACCGCCTGGAATGATCCAATGACCCGACCAAACTGCTCGCGCTCTTTGGCGTATGCGACAGCCGCGTCCTGCATGTGTTGGGCTGCACCTAGGGTGTCGGCGGCGGTCATGACTCGCGCGACATCGATCAAGGTGCTGAGACTTTCTGCATTGGCGTTGGTGATCTCAATTGCCTCAACGTTATTGAATTCAAGTTCTCCAAAGTGCCGAGTGGTATCCACCGTCACTAATTGCTGGTGGCTGAGGCCTACCGCCTCGCCGTCGACGATATACAAGCGGGCGTCGCTTGAACCGACGAGATAAAAGTCTGCGGCGCTATCGATTACAAACAGCGAGCGACCGTTGAGGCCGGCGGCGTCACGATGGACCCCTGCTGCTTCCCTGCCACCGGTAAGCTCACTGATTGCAAGCCCGAACGTGATCTCACCCTCGGCAAGGCGGGGCAACCAATGTTGTTTTTGTTCTTCGCTGGCGTAGCGCCCTAGCGCCAACGGCGCAATCACGCAGCTCGCTATAAAAGGTGTTGGCGCCGCGTGTCTTCCCAAACACTCGGCCACTAGCGCGGCTTCCAACATCCCGAGCCCGGAGCCACCGCAGCTCTGCGAAATCGCCAAGCCTGGAACCCCAAGCTCGATTAATGCTTGCCAAACCGATTCATCAGCTTCGCCCTTGGCATGGGTGCGAATGAGATCAACGGTAACAAGGTCATCAAGCACGCGATTGAGACTGTCACAGAGCAGTCTTTGATCGTCAGATAACGAAAAGTCCATGGCCTAAGTTCGCGCCCGCGCTTCGCGCGGCAGGTCGAGACCCCGCTCAGCAATGATGTTCTTCTGGATCTGCGATGTGCCGCCGCCGATGATCAATCCCAGGAAGTACATGTAGTGCTGCTGCCACATCCCTTCATCACGCAATCTTGGACTGCCTCGATACAAGGTACCAATTTCTCCCAGGGCATCGATCGCGAGCTGTTCAAGCTCATGTCGAAGCTCGGTGCCGGAATATTTAACGATCATCGCCGCGACGGTTGCCGGATCGTTATTTAACTGCCCGGAGAGGATCCGTAGGTCGTTGCACTGCATTGCCATCATGCGCGCCTGAATACGCATCAACCGATCCCGAAAAACAGGATTTTCAATGACTGGAATACCATCGATGGTTTCCTCCTGCATGAGCGTCTTCAACGCTTCGAAGCGACCTAAAGTCACGTTGGGGTTGCCCAGCATGCCGCGTTCATGTCTAAGCAGCGCGTTCGCCACGCGCCACCCATCTCCACGGTTGGCGACAATCTGCGAGGCTGGGATCCGGACGTCCGTGAAAAAGACCTCGTTGAAACTCGCGTCGCCGGTCATGGTTACCAAGGGCCGCACTTCAATACCTGGCGTCGACATCGGTAGCAGCAGGAAACTGATGCCTTGATGCTTGGGCGCATCGGGCTCGGTTCGCACCAGGCAAAACATCCAATCGGCAAGCTGCGCAGTGCTGGTCCAAATTTTTTGCCCATTGATCACCCACTCGTCGCCTTCGAGTACGCCCCTCGTCTTGAGGCTCGCCAGGTCGCTTCCGGCGTTCGGCTCTGAATATCCCTGACACCAAACCATCTCACCAAGGAGCGTGGGGCGAATGAACTGCTCGCGTTGTTCTTCCGTTCCGAACTCGATAAGGGTCGGGATCAGCATCGTGATCCCTTGCCCCGATATCCCGGGAGATAGCTGCGCGGCGGCGAACTCTTCGGCCAATATTCGCGACTCCAAAAGATCGGGAGCAGCGCCATACCCACCGTATTGGGCTGGGATCGTTCGACCCGCGTAGCCTGCCTCAACGAGTAAACGATGCCAGGCTTGATGCTCCGGATCGCGGATATCGTTGCCGCGGGTTTCGGTTTTCGTCGGCGCCCGATCCCGGTGTTTGGCGAGAAATTGCCGTAGCTGGCTGCGAAAGCTGTCGTACTTTTGGTCAAACGATAAATCCATGGAACCTCCGCAAGTTCACTGGCGACGCACACCGGATGGCAAGTAAAGACTACGCCAAAACGCATCGGAAATTGCCGATTTCGTGTAATAGCGAACAAAGCGGTTGACCAACCCATTGACTGTTGGCCCTAATCTAGCGAGCATTGCCGGCCTGGGAATTCCAACTCTTAAGCAGGATGGCTTGATCGATGCGGAAATTGGCCCCCACCGCGCTCTTATTGATTTTATCCGCGACTTCCTTCGGCGCCGCGGCGATGTTCGAATTTACCTTCTCGGGCGAATGCGATGATTGCGTCGGGACGCTTGGCGATGGCCTGTCGCAAAGCGTAACCGGAACCTTGACGCTCAGCGATATCACCACGAATGGCTCGGGTTTTATCGAAATCGATAGCGGCAACTTCGAGTCTTTTTCTTATAGCGGATCGAATTTGATCAACCCTTTTAGTTTCGATGACGCTTTCACGATCACCGGTTTGATTGCGCCCGACGGTGTCGTGCAAGCGGGTGGCGCGGTGCGATTGGAAACTAGCGACGGCACGAACGGGCCGTTCGATTTCGGCGACTTCTGTACCGCGCTGGGCCAATCGGTATTGGGGCCGGCCTGCTTCGGCGTCGGCATTGTCGAATTCGAGGTCGATAGCGCTGGTGAATGGTCAATTTCTGCTGGCCAGGCTTTTGACGAAGGTTTTGGCGGGCAATTTCATCCCGTGCCGCTGCCGCTCAGCTTACCCCTGCTGCTGTCGGGAATGGCTGGCGTTTCTCTGCTAGGAAATCGGCGCGGATAACGCAACTCAGGCAGGCTTAAGCGGGTTGCGATCGGGGCGCTGCGCACGGATCCGCTGACGTTAGTTTGACAATGCGGCCTCCGACTCGCGATCGCCCGCGATGCGGCTGTGCCACATCACTCGCGCTTGATCCATAGGCCAAGGTGTCGCCTGGTGCATTAACCGGCGGTTATCCCATACCAACGCATCACCAACCTGCCAGTCGTGGTGATAAACACGCGGCGGTTGACAAGCGAACTCGACCAGCTCCTTAAGGAGCGTCTCCGATTCCTCCGCCACCATACCCACAATGTCGTAGGCATGGCGACCGACAAGAAGATTCGGGCGGCCGGTTTCAGGATGGACCTTTACCAACGGTCGTACCGAAATCGGACCGTCATGAAAGCCGTAGCCGCTGTAGGCGCCATCCTGCTTAAACTCTTTGCCGTGAGACCCTTGCCTGGCGTTGTGGCCCACTTTGGCCTGACTGTGATAGAGCGAATGGTGAGCCCGCAGCTCCCCAATTTTTTGTTTGGTTTCTCCATCTAGCGCGTCGTAGGCGGCTCGCATATCAGCAAAGCCCGTGGCGCCTCCCGATTGTGGAACGACTTCTGCGGTGAACACCGCGCCTTTTGCCTGAATGGGCATATAGGTGCTGTCATGGTGCCAACCCATGTTGCCCTTCAAGACTTTAATCACGTCATCGCTATCATCGTCGCGCCGCAGCGAGCCATCACCGAGAACGTTACTCAAAGGAGCGATATCAAACTCCAAATCTCCAAATCTGCGGGCGAAGGCAATCTGCTCATCGCGGGTCATGAACTGATCGGTGAAAATCAGCAAGGCATAGTCAAGCCAGGCTTGGTAAAGAGCGCGAAATGTATCGTCATCAATCTCGCTGATGCGGATGTTTCTAACGCGTGCCCCAAAAGTCGTGGCAAGCGGTTCAATTTCTAACGTCTTCAAGCCCATATCTCCCCTCGGCGCCTGCTTACGTCAAGCTGCAAAGTTAGATCGGGTGCGTCGCGGGCGCAACCGCTTAGAATAGCGTCAGAACGCAATTGGGGCTGGTTAATGGATTGTTGGCAAATCGGGGATGTCACCGTCACACGCGTGGTTGAGATGGAAGTCACTGGTGGTACGAAATTTATCCTGCCCCAGGCGACGCCCGAAGCGATCGCGCGTATGACTTGGCTTAATCCGCATTTTGCCAACGACGAAGGCAAGCTCATTATGAGCATCCACGCGCTAGTTATCGATACCGGCGCGAAGCGGATCATCGTCGATACCTGCATTGGCAATGATAAGAAACGCAACATTCCTAGCTGGCACCAACTGCAAGGCTCGTTTCTCGAAGACCTGGCGGAAGCTGGCTACCCGCCGGAGAGTATCGACACCGTGCTTTGCACCCATTTGCACGTCGACCATGTGGGCTGGAATACCATGTTGGTCGATGAGGTATGGGTGCCGACGTTCAGCAACGCCGATTACCTGATTGCCGAGGATGAGTGGCGCTACTGGGACGCGCATGGCGACGAAGACTACGGCCCGGTGCTCGCCGACTCGGTGCTTCCTGTGTTCGATGCCGGTCTCGCCAAACTCGTTGCAATGGACTACAAAGTCTGTGATGAAGTCTGGCTCGAACCTACCACCGGGCATACGCCCGGACATGTGAGCATTCACATCGCTTCACAAGGACAAGAAGCACTGATCACAGGTGATTTTGTTCATCATCCGTGTCAAATGGCGCGAGTCGATTGGCCAAGCACAGCCGATTTCGATGCCGACGCCTCCACCCAAACGCGCCGCGACACATTTTCAAAATACGCGGAGAAACCTGTACTGATTATTGGCACCCATTTCGCCACCCCAACCGCGGGCTACCTTAAAGCGGCTGGCGATGCCTATAGGCTTGAAGTCTAAAACGAAAGTCTTCCTTGGCTTACCCGAGGTGGAACCTGTGGGATTGATTAACCGTGATCAGCTAAGGATTGTTGCTCAAACGCAATGCAATCATCATTGCAAGGCGTTGCAGTCGGGGGCGCCGTTGCGCCTGGCCGGCCGCGCCTCATCAAACCAGGCTCTAAACCCATCGAAGTAATGAGACAAAGAATATGGCTGTAATACGCGAAGCAACACTCGCAGACGAAGATCAAGTCGTGTCGCTGCTGAAAAATTTCCCTCCTGACCCACATGTACGCGATCTAAATTGGGAAGATGCCCGTCAGGTCTTCGCGGAGCTTTTGGACGGCAGCTCGGGAAAAATTTTCGTCGCCGAAGAAGCAGGTGCAATCGTCGGCATCGTTTCTCTAGGATTTACGACGGTTCTACGCTTTGGCGGGCGTTACGCCACGATTGAAGACTTTCTCATCGATGAGAGTCAGCGTGGCAAAGGACTTTCGCGGCCATTGCTTGCCGCTGCCCGCGCCGAAGCCGAGCGCCAAGGCTGCAGAGAACTACAAGTCAATAGCGCCTCAGACGAAGGCTTTCCGGTGTATGTGAAAAACGGTTTTGAACAGTGCGGGATGCAACTGAAGATCTGGCTTTAATATGTCCGTCCGTTAGGGCGCCTCGTAGGGGACCGCCGCGTCCGCGGTTTTCCACAAATGAAATCCCGCGGGTTCCTGCTGCTCCTCCAGGATGTGTCCTACCAAGCCTGCGGCTCGCGCAATCAGATTAAAACCCCGAGCTATCGAGGGCGGAATTTCCGCTTCTAACAGGACCGCGCCGATCGCGGCATTGGCGTTAATCACAATATTCTTGCCGCTGGCGCGCTTAACCGCATCACCAAGGAGATACATCGCATCAATATAGTCGCCCTTGGCGCCCGCGGCGCGCGCCACCTCATCGAGGCGCTGAACGCGAGGATCGCCATTGACATGAATAGGATGTCCATAACCTGGCAGGAATTTGTTGGCGGCGAGGTGCTCTTCAGCGATGGTGAGAGCCTCAGCGGCTCGCGCCTGTTGAGCTTGCCTAACAATGCGCTCGAATAGCGCCGCGGACTCGTCTGCGGTTCCAACGAAACGCGAACCCGCTTCTAACAAGCCGGCCGCCACCGCGCCCTGTAAGGATTCGGGTGCACCTAGGTAGGTGAGCCTGCTTGCAGTAGCGGACGGTGTCATTCCATGTTCCATAATGCAAACCAACACGGCGTCGACGATCTGGCGTTGCATTGGGGTTGGTTCCTGACCAAAAAAATGAAACATGATGAAGTCGGTGAATGAGAGATGGCCAATCAATTCGTCGCAGAGGTTTCGCCCGCGGATCCAAATATTCTCGACATCACTAGTACATAGTCGCGTCACAGGGTTTTCTTTTTTATACATGGGAACTCCTAACTGGCTAAATCAAATGTACCGAACGAGGTTCGTCGTTTGCTACGGCGATCGGCTATGCTGCGCACCGGGTAACCTGGCATTTTAGCGAAAGGAGAAAGAACCATGCCGCTAGAGGTACAACACGATTGGTTAAGTAAAGTGGTTGAGGACCCGATTGACACCGATCGGCGCATCGTTGATCCGCACCATCATTTCTTCGTGGCCGGCGGTGAATTTCCTTTCTATGACCTCGATTCTTTATGGGCGGACACAGATACACATAACGTGAAGAAGACCGTTTATCTGCAGTGCTGGGAGGGCTATCGCAATGATGGCCCGGAAGAAATCCAATGCGTTGGGGAAACCGAATACGTGCACGAGGTGGCACAAACCGCAAAAGACTCGCCGGAACGCGCGCAGATCGCGGGGATCATTGCGAGCTGCGAAATGCGTCTGGGAGAAGGCGTCCGCGCAATCATGGATGCGCACAGCGAGGCCAGCAATTTATTTCGCGGTATTCGCCAGTGTGCGGCCTGGGATGCCGACGACAACGTCATGTCGATGCCGGGCATTGAGGACGCTAACCTCTACGACGATAACAATTTTGTTGCCGCCGCCGGCGTATTGTCCGACATGGGGTTGGTATTGGATACCTATCATTACCATCATCAGCTCCCATCATTGGCCCGCTTGGCGCGCACTTACCCCGAGCTCAACATTGTTCTCGATCATCTGGGCACCCCGATCGGCGTTGCGTCCTATGCAGGAAAACAGGCGGAGGTGTTGGCGCAATGGAAACAGAACATTGCCGAGGTGGCGGCATGTTCAAATGTTTATATGAAACTCGGTGGGCTCGCGATGCCCTGGTGCGGATTTGGATTCGAGTCGGACCCTACTCCACCCAGCTCAGACGACATTGTCGCCAAGCAAGCGGACTATTATCACTACGCAATCGAGCAATTCACGCCCTCGCGCTGCATGTTCGAAAGCAACTTCCCGGTCGATAAGCTGGCCTTGTCCTACGGCGTTCTATGGAACGCGTTCAAAAAAATGGCGGCGCGGTATTCCGCTCAAGAACAGGATGCGATGTTCTATGGCACGGCCAGCCAGGTCTATCGCCTGGATTAAAGGGATCAGAGCCCTTTTTTTCTTGCGAGCAGCACGCTCAAGCCGCAGTTTTTCGCGGAGCACGGGTCGCTTATCGTGTTTTCGAGGTTAGCTAGACAAGCATCTTCGATTTCCTTCATCCCATGAAGGATCGGGCGGCGCTGGCAAAAGGCTGAAAATCTTCGTTAACCTGGGCCCGCACCTCGTCGAGTACAGAGCAATCCGTGCGAAATTTTGCTTGTTCTTCTTCAGAATAAGGCCGATCTTCGATCGGCATTACCCCTGAGCCGCTCGTTGGCGTAGATCGAAACGGCCGACCTTTTCAACGCTAGCCGTAGTGAACTGGATTGCCGTCAAGCCCGTGCCGCCTCATCGGGGCGGCGGTGGCCCCCCTTTCGGCACACAGGCCGTGCTGCTTTGGATTTGCTGACAAGTCCCCTGAATTTTCTCGCGGCGCCCTGGGGGTGAGAATGAGCAGCTACTGCCAACGCTAGTGCCGGCACAGGCCGACAGGGCTTCCTGCGGAGGACCGGGCGGCCCTCGTCTACTCCCCGTGTGCCGGGGCTGAGTACGCTCACTCGACCCACGCGACTCCTGCCGGGAAGGCCCGGTCATAAAATCGCGGCTAATGTTCCCCCACAAGCAGCGCGGAAAAAACGGATAAGAATCAGTCGCGAAGTACACGAACTGATCGCCAAGCTCACCGCCGTTACATTGATCCAGGGAGCCGCTGCCGGCAACATATTCCCAATCTTCAATGTAAGTGCCGTCGTAACGGCCACCCGGGCCCGACGGCCGCGTTCCTGACTTCAGACGATAACTCGAGCTTTGCTGATCACCATCGTAATGGATTTCGAACCCGTCGGCGGCATAGCCCAACAATGAATCCGGCACAGCATCGACCAAGTCCGGCGCCACGCCGTGATAGTGATAGAGCCCACGTTCGTCAACGTGCGCGTTGTTTTGATCCATGCCCAGAAGCTCCCGGGCACCCAAGCCTTCAAGGTTCCACCCTGAACTCGAATCGCGGCTAAAGCCACGCGAGCTCGAAGCATCGTAGTAATCGGCCGTACCGGGGCGAAACTGCACCCCGTTAACTGCTACCCCGATCGACCCTCTAACGAGTTGCGCGCGAGTGCCCTTTTGTGGCCGCCGCGCAACACACAACTGAATGGATTGTTCGGCAATCGCATTGGGGTTTCCGGAATTAGGAAATCGGCCGGTATCGTGATCGGGCAATCCGTTGCCGGAGAAACATCTTTGCGTCTCGCTGATTGAAACATTCAGTCGGCTATCAGCATTCGCGGCCAGGGCCAAAAATAAAGCGCCGTACACAACCGTGGCGCTACGTAAAAACGTATTCGAATAGCTCACTAAACCAACTCCTATTGTGGTGGTAACTGTTCGTGGTTGTCGCCACGATCTGACGGCCTCATCGGCATCATGGCCGCCACAAAGCCCACAATCATCGCGATGGCGCCAGCGACAAACATGCCCCACCAAACTAATGAATCGACACCACCTGCACTAACGTCATTGCCACCAGTCTCAGCATCAAGCCCTGTCAAGCTTCCCAGACAGGCACCGAGCACAAGCAGGAACCCGATCAACAAAATTGCGCGCGCGTTATTGCTGGTTCCCTGTCGAAAAAAAATCAAAATGGCGGTGATTACCGCAATCAGCAACAACAGAGCGGGAGACATTCACACATTTCCTTACAACGTCGGCGTTTCGAGTTCGAGCTTGATAGTAACCCTTTCGACCATCGCGTTGCGTTGCGCTACGTGCTGAGTGATTGGCCTCCGCGGCTCCATTGTAGGCCCTAGCGTCGCTGGTCAGGCAAATAGAGGATGCGGATTTTCGCGCTCTGGCCTTCGATAACCGCGCGCTCAAAGCGCGGCGGCAGATAATCCATGCCGTTGGAATATCCGTAACCCTCCGTCGGTCGCTGGCCCTTGAGATTCATTTGTCCATCGTCGTTCTCGTCATGAAAGGCCATCAAGGCGAAAGGACCGTTGCCGACCACCGCCACATCGAGCGCAACAGATTCGCGGCTGGCCGACGCCTGTCCAAATCCCACTGCAAGTTCAGGATTACCAGCGCGATAGGTGACCTCATCATTGAACGCAAAAACGAATAATTTCCCGGCGTCGTTACGGATACCCGATACCGTCACTTCGATGCTCGCCACCGCACCTGAAGGGCGGCCTGCGGGGGGGCTGCTATGACGGTCGTACCTGCTTGAGGGGCTGTCATCCATTTCGGAGAACAATTCGACCAGGTCATCGTCGGCCGCTACCGCCCCACCCCATAAAAAAGCGACGAACAGCCACTGTAGCTTGGCCAAGCTCACCTATGGCGTCGCCAGAATTTCACCATGAACAATATTGAACCACGCATTCGGATCTGCAACCCACGTTTGCCAACCGTCTGAGATCCATTGCAGTTCCTCGCGATCAGCGAAGCCGCGTTCGAGCGCTTGGGTGGCGACCGACGAGCTTAATATCCGCTGCGACCAAGTGCCGCCCCACCACGCGCGATTTTCAGCAGTAGCAAAACACCAAACGCTAGCGGACGGGGCGACTTTGGAAAAACCCGCGTCGTTCGCCCAATGTTGCAACCGTCGCCCGGCATCAGGGTAGGCATCGTTGCTTTCAGCCACTTGGAAATATAGCGCCAACCAACGCACCAACTCCGGCATCTCTGGCCAAAATCGAATCGTGCCGTAATCAGCGTCGCGGATCGCCACGACCCCGTTCGATTTACACACCCTGCGCATTTCCTTTAGTGCATCGAGCGGTGCGCTCAAATGCTGAAGCACTTGATGAGCGTGGACTACTTCGAAAGTCTCATTCGCGTAGCCTAGGTTGTAGACGTCACCAAGCTCGACCTGGACATTCGCTGCGCCAGCATCCTGCAGACCCTGGTGCGCGATATCGACCACCGATTGTTGCGGCTCAATAGCGGTCACAACGCCAGGGTCTATTAAGCGCGCCAAATCGGCGGTCAAGGTCGCGGGGCCGCAACCGACATCGAGCAAACGCGCAACGTCGGTGAGGTGAGCAAGCAAGTAGGCAGCAGAATTTTCCGCGTTACGCCAGCGATGCGAATCAAGTACGCTTTGATGGTGACCGTGAGTGTAGGTATCGCGGGAGGAAGTCATGCAAGGATCAGCCAGTGATTAATGCCTGACATCATCGCACCAATCCGCTTGGCTGGTCACCGCCTACCGCGGCTAGCGAGGGGTATGGAAACACTAATTCCAGATTTCGTAGCGCGACACCCATTCGCCGGAATCGTTGCGGTCTAAGACGCGCAACAGGTTTCCCGTGGTTTGAAAATCGGTGCCCCACACACCGGAAATGATGAGCGCCTCGCCACGCAGTTCGCAGGACATCAAATCAAAGCTGTAGTCCGCGAGGTTGGCGATAACCTCCTCTCGTGACCAAAAATCGGCGATTGTGGTATTTCCGACCAAAGTCTCATCGGTGGGCGGCATAAGGATCGCGCCATGCGCATAAACGCCCGCCAACCTTGAGACTGAAGCTTCTGTGACCGCCGACTCCCAACGGATATTAAACGACTTAGCGATCGCCTCGATTTCAGGTCGTTGATTGCATGGCGTGATATCTTGCGCCGAGCAGATTATCGATATCGTGGCGCTAACAATGGCGAGCACCGTTTGGATTTCTGTTTTCATCGATTGAGATTTCCTACTACTAAAATTCAGTGGGCACAGCTTAGCTTCTCTGGGTTGGAGACCTAGTAGCGCCAGCGAAATAGATTGTTTCTTGTCATTCAACAAACCGGCTCTCGTTATGGATAAATTCACGAGCATGCAGCTTTTTCTAGCGGTTGCCCGGCACGGCACCTTCGGTGCGGCAGCCGAAGAGATGAATATGTCGCGAGCGATGGCCAGCAAGCGCATTCGTGCGCTCGAAGAAGAGTTGGGTGTACGTTTGTTTGACCGCACCACACGGGCCGCACGACTAACCGAAGCTGGGGAAGAGTATCAAGCACATCTGATCGAATTCTTTGCCGGGCTCGATGAAGTCGAGGCGAAATTGACCAGTACTTCGGTGGAAGTAAGCGGCACACTGAACGTCGCGGCCCCAATTTTTTTTGGCTCGAAGTACGTCTCAGCAATTGTCGCGCGATTCATGGCGCAACATCCGCGTGTTCAGGTCCGATGTGTCCTCACCGACCGCAGCGTCGATCTGATTGGCGAAGGGATCGATGTCGCGATTCAAATTAGAGACCTTGACGATTCAAGCTTCATCGCCCGCCAGATCGCTGCCACTCGGATGATCACCTGCGCCTCTGCTCACTACCTTGAGCAGGCAGGGGTGCCCGCAACACCGAGGGAGCTAAAGGACCACCAATGCGTGATCTTTAACGAAACCGCCACACGTTTTGACGCGGAATGGACCTTCGCCGCCAATACCCGCGCTGAGCCGATAAGGGTTGCGGGGAATTTCGTCGCCAATGCCGGAGAAGCCGTTGCCAAAGCCGCCACCGCAGGACAAGGGATAGCGCGACTGCCTGAATATATCGTCGCGAGCGCGATCGAGAAACAGCAGCTAATCCCAATCTTGGAACAGTTCGAACCGCCACCGCGACCCATTTTTGCCATCTATCCACATCGGAATCTGGTACCGGCAAAGGTCCGCCAATTCCTAGCGTTCGCGACCGATGCGCTAAAAGAGCGTGGCTTCGGCGTCGAACGCTGAGAGTTTACAAGCCGTTGCATTTTCCATGCGCCTCCAAGGCTTGATTGACCATCAGGCAATAGCGAAAATTAAATGGATATCGAGACGCCAAAATTCTAGGGAAAGATACAGTGAGCCATCCGATTCCAATCCTAAGCAGCGGCGAGATTGGCCGTTACCAACTGGGTGACAAAGCCGGGGAAGGCGCCTCGGGGATCGTGTATCGAGCCTATGATCCCCTCCTCGATCGCGACGTGGCGATTAAACTTGCCCGAACCGAAAAGCTAGATGCCAACGAACTTGCCGCAGTGATCGCGGAGTTCCGTCATGAGGGAAAGATCGCGGGTAAGTTTGCCCACGAGAACATCGCCACAATTTATGACGTGGTGAGCGAGGGCGCCCTGAACTATCTGGTTATGGAATATATCCCGGGGCGCTCGCTCGACGACTATATGAAGGCAACCGGACCATTGGATCTCGACGAAGCACTGATCATTACCTACAAGTGTTGCGTCGGCTTGGCCTATATTCACTACAACGGCGTAATTCATCGCGACATCAAACCAGGTAACGTGATGTACCACCCGGCCCACGGCATCACAAAACTCATGGATTTCAGTATCGCGCACAAGATCGAGGAGCCTCCCCCGCGCGATACCGGCACGATTGCCTACATGGCACCTGAACATTTCGACCACGGTCGCCGGATCTCTTATCTCACCGATATCTTTGCCCTCGGCTCCAGCCTGTACCGGTTGCTGACCGGCGAGTATCCATTTAGCCGTGACCATACGGCGTTTCAGATCCTCCATGAAGATCCCAAACCAATGAGTGACTTTCGAGGTGATATCCCCGAGCAAGTCGCAAGCTTGGTCAATCGCGCGATGGCGAAATCCGATGACGCCCGCTTTCAGTCCGCCGGCGATTTCGCCTATGAAGTCGAGCGGGTGGCAAATACCCTGTTCCCCGGCGCAAACATCATTGACACCACCGCGCAGTATATGAAGCAGTAGAACCCTCACTCGCGGCGAACTCGACGCCTGTAGCGCGAATTTAGCTGGTCCTCATCTCCAGTTGCGACAAGCGCCGACCGGGGAACAGGCAAAATGCCCGAAACAGACCTCGGCATTCGCGCGGCTCCCGGCCACGGTTAGACTTGACGGTATTCAACCCTCGGTCACTTGCTATGCGCCTCACCTACTACCTTCTCAGCCGCGCCGTAGTAACCGGTCTAATCGCCATAGTTTGCGTCGGGCTGTGGACGGTTTACACGACGAGGAATGATATGAGCGGCGCATTGACGAGCGCTGCGACATCAATGGAAAGGATCCTGAACCTGCAATCGGTAGGGCTGCTCCAGGGCATCGGCCTTGAGCCTCGTTACATTGATTGGTATCCGCTGACGCAGGTATCTCTGCCTGAGGCGACTTGCGTGCGCCTGATCCGCAATCACGTGCACACGCTTCATCGCACCTGTCGGGGACGACACTATGTGGCTGAGCAAGCACCGCGTTGGTTCGTGTACCTCTATCAAACCCTGGTCGCAAAACGCCAACCCGTAGTCAGAACAATCGGCAGGCCAAACGAATCACTGGTGCTTGAAATCGTCACCGATCGTGACGCCGAGCTGACCGTGACGTGGGAGAAACTTGGGGAACTGATTGCGCCAAGCGCATTAGTGATATTCGTTCTGTGCGCTACCTTGTGGTGGTCCGCGCGCAACGCACTAAGCCCGACCGGCAAGATCATGCGCGGACTGTCCGCGATCGAACAGGGCAACTTTGGCATGATCTTAGGCCCCTTTGGCAGCTATGAATTCGATCGTATCGCAACCGCCACCAACCACTTAACCGAGAGCTTGCGGACCGCGCAAAACACACGCATCGAGTTGACTCGGCAAATCTTTCGTATTCAAGAGGAAGAGCGCCTGGCGATTGCCCACGAATTGCACGATGAATTTGGGCAGCATTTAACGGCGATCAGTGCTAACGCGGCGTCGCTGCAATCAGCCACAGGTTCTTTTGGCGCGCAGCGAGAACTCGCAAACATTGAGAAGAGCGCACGCCACCTCCACGCGACGTTAAGAAGTCTGCTCGTTAGGATCAGGCCGTGGGCCGGTGATGCCGACATCAAATCCTGCCTGGTGGCCCTTGCCCGGGAAGTCCGCGAATTGAGTCATCGGCCACTGAGAATTGACTTCGCGGATGCACCGCTACCTGAGAGCTTACCCGGCGAGATTAATGAAGCGGTTTACCGAATCGCACAAGAAGCTCTGACCAACGCGATTCGTCACAGTAGCGCCCGCGAAATTACGATTGATTTGCGGGTGCAGGATTCGTCAATGCTGGAGCTTGTGATCGCCGACGACGGCGGTGCCTGCGATCTAACGAAACTGGAGGGCGGTTTCGGCATCAAAGGTATTCAAGAACGGGTACGGGCGCTAAACGGCGAAACAAGCTTTACCATTAATTCGCGCCACGGCCTGACGCTCCACGCGCGCCTGCCGCTGGCGCTGGCGCTGGCAGACAATACACGATGATCCGCATTGCACTCGTCGACGATCATGCCGTGGTCAGAGAAGGCTATCGGTCACTTATTTCCCGGCAACGCGACATGACTGTAACGCTCGAATTCGATAACGCCGCGGCGGCCTACGGCGGTATTTCGGATCACCCAAATATTAATGTTCTCGTGATGGACATTAATATGCCGGGAGCAAGCGCATTTTCAACCTTACGACGGCTCAAACAGCGATTCCCAAAAATTGCTTCATTGGTTTTCACCATGTATGCCAAACCACGCTTTGCTCAGCAATCGTTCAGCGCCGGCGCCGTTGGCTATGTCACCAAATCGAACGAACCCGAGGTTTTACTTCGCGCTATTCGTGAAGCTGCGGGAGGAAGACGTTACCTAAGCCCCGATATCGCACAATTGCTGGCGTTGGAAAGATTTCAAAACGAGCGCGATGCCATCGATAGCCTGAGCAATCGAGAATTCGAGGTGCTGCGACTTTTACTCGAAGGCCGCGATGTCGAATCCATCGCAAGCTCACTCAACATCAGTCCCAAGACCGTAAGAAATTTGCACTATTCAATCAAGCGAAAGTTCGGCGTTCGTGACGACATCGAACTGGTGCGCCGAGCGATCAGCCTCGACGTCATCGATTTGCTTGAACTAGGTGCTCAGTCAAGCGCCGAGGATGGCGCCTTGGAGGTCCGCCCGGCTGAATAACCCTCGCTGTGGGATATTCACCTTGGCCCTTGCCTTGGCCCTTGCCTTGGCCCTTGCCTTGGCCCTTGCCTTGGCCCTTGCCTTGGCCCTTGCCTTGGCCCTTGGCCCACGCTCAGAGCTTGGGAGATGCGATCGAGCGCTTGGCATGACGCCCAGAGAGCCTCGCGCTTCGGTCTGGCGGTGCCACCGGCAAGCGCAAATCCTGAGGCCGTAGGGCAGCGGTAACCGTTGAAACACAAAATTCGATGTCTTGAGATAGCCATCTATTACGGTGAACACGCCTGCTTAAACCTCCGCGCGCGCCGCTCTAGCTGCTTCATGCCGTTATTGGCATTCGTTGTTAGACTAGCGTTTCAGATTGCCAGGGGCCTTGGGGGGATAACGTATGTTCGATGGCAGCGAGATATTTACAAACGAGGGTCGTGCTTTTGACGAGGCGCGTTATATAGCGCCGTTACTCGATGAGATGCTGACGCAAGCTGAACAGGCGGATCGAACGCGCTCCGTCGCGCCCGAACTCATCGAGCGTATCAAGCATAACGACATCATGCGGATCTCGGCGAGCCCGAATATTTCCGGCCTCGATGAAAGCATGACCGTCATCGGGAACGAATTGCGTGCCATCGCGGCGCACTGCACCTCGACGGCATGGTGTATGTGGAATCACTTATGCACGTTTCAACACTTCGCTGGCTTGCTCGGCCCGCAAAACATCGAATTCCTAAGCGAGCTTATCGCCAAAAATGAGTGGGTGTGTTTCCCCGCTGGCGCCACCTCGAACGTCAACGGTGAGATCGATGGAGAGAATATCGTTCTAACCGGAACCGCGGCCTTCGGCTCGGGCGCTCGTTATGCTGAGTGGGTGGGCGTGGTTTTCAACGAAGATCAAAACGAGGTGCCACAGTTCGCATTAGCTGATCTCCGCCACCCCAATGTTCGTATCGAAGAGACTTGGGAAGCAATGAGCCTCAGGGCATCGGCCACTGATCACGTGCATTACGAAGGCGTCCCTGTCCCGGTGTCTCGCGTTGTACCGTGGCCGTTTAAGTACCGGGAGCCATTTCGAGATCCGGATCATCCGATGATTCATCAGCGCTACCGCGAGGACTGGGTGGCGTTATCGGTAATGTGGCTAGGCGCAATGGCAACCGGGGTCGCGGAGATCTCATTCAACGAAACCGCGGAAAGCATTCGCGAGCGGATCGCGATTTTCGGAACCAAGATGGTTGAGCGCCCAACCATCCACGTTAACCTTGGCCGCGCCCGTGCGCTTATCAACGCGGCAACCGACACCGTTTACGCGGCGTTAGCTGAAACCGACGCGCGTATCAACAACGAGACGATGCCCAGCGAAGGGGATTACTTCCGGCAGACATCCGCGGGCATGCAAGCCGTTCATCTATGTGATGACGCGATGAAACTGATCTTGCGGGTGCTCGGTGGCAATGGACTTCGCGAGGGCACAGACTTTGAACGCCGCTATCGGGACTTTCAAGCCATGCCATTGCATATCAATGGCCACATCGATCGCATTACCGAACAATTTGGCCGCGTAACGCTGGGGTTGGATTCGCAGAATCCTTTCTAGCTTACTTTAGCGCGTTGGGTTTAATTCCCTGGCACGGCGTAAATCGAAGGTTTGCATCACAATGATTGAAAGCAGAATGATAGCGCCCCCAAGCGTCTGCCAAACGGTGAGTAATTCACCAAATAAAAGCCACGCCATCAACGCCGCGAACGGCGGCTGGAGATTTGTGGCCATGCCTGCTTTTAGCGCGCCTATGACGACAATGGCATAAAGATACATTGGTGTGCCCAGGCCCTGGAGCACCCCAACTCCGATCATTCCCAACCACCCTGAAATATCCCGCGGCAGACGGAACTCCGCGAACATCACAGCAAGTAGCACCAAGGTAACAAAGCTGCACACGCTGAAATAGAAGGTCGCGAGAAACACATTTATCTCTCGAAAGAAACGCATCACCAAGATCGCATTTATCGTGGTTGCGACACCCGCCATGAGTGCCAACGAGGTGCCGCGCCAATCGACCACGCCCAATGAACTCCCGAGCATGATGGCGAGACCAATGAAAGCCAAAAAAACACACCCCATTTTCGAGGCGCGCACTTCCTCCAGGCCAAGCATGGTAACGACGATTGCGATTTGGACGGGAAAGGTGAAAAACAGGAGCTGCGATAAGCCAATTGAGATGAATTCGATCGATCCGATGTTACCGAAGGTCATCAAACCCATCGTGCAACCATTGATAATGGTCAGGCCAATTAAGCTTTTGGGAATGTGCCAATCGCGAGTCTTGAGCAGCACGTAGATCCCGAAACCAAGGACCATAATGATCGAACGCGTGATCGCCACGGCAACGCCGCTCGCCCCTGAATCGTAGGCATAACGGGACACCACAACGGCCAGGCCAAGGATGAGCCCGGCCCCCAGAGCCAATATCACGCCGAGCTCGGGATCTGCTTTTTTCATGGGCAAAGATGTCGACGGCGCTTAGTCGGCAGTCCAACCACCATCGATAAGAAAAGACGTCCCGGTGACGAGCGCGCCAGCGTCCGATGCCAGATACACCACCGCGCCCATGATGTCCTCCACCTCGCCAACCCGCCCAAGCTTGATCTTCTCTTCTATCCAAGCGCGTCGTTCAGCTTGATCGAAGGTGGACTGCGTCAGTGGCGTACGAATAAACGTCGGGCATAGCGTATTGACACGGATCTTATGTGGGCCCCATTCAATCGCCATCGCCTTGGTAAAACCTTCAAGCGCGTGCTTCGATGCACAATACACCGCTCGATCGACCCCTCCTACGACACCCATTTGCGAAGACACATTCATCAACGCGCCGGGCCGGTTATTTTCGATTAAGCGGTGAGCAACCGCTTGGGTTAGAAAGTAGGCGCCCCGCAGATTGATAGCCATCACCGCATCGAAGTCATCAACGCATGTTTCCAACGCGGCGCTATGCCGCGCGGCGCCGGCGCTGTTGACCATGATTTCAAACGGTGCCTCGGAAACGACGAACTCCTTCACCTGCTCGACGTTCGCAACATCGAGCGCGTGGGAGGTGGCTTGCCAGCCGCGCTCGCAAAGCGCAGTCGTGATTTCCGCCAATTTGTCTTCGCGGCGCGCGACAACGGTAACCGCGGCGCCTGCTTGGGCGAGTGCGGCCGCCGCCCCTAGACCGATCCCCGAAGTACCGCCGGTGACCAGTGCCCGCTTACCGGCTAGCGAAAAAGACGGCGTTTGCGGGATCTCCGTCATTCGGCCGCCGTACCGTAGGGCACGTCCTGACCACCAAAACGGCGCACCCGCAGATTTGCCTGCTCGGCATGGCCAACAAAGCCTTCCAACATACACAAGCGCGAGCAATAGGCGCCGATATCGGCGGCGGCCTCATCGGTGACGACCTTCTGATAACTATGAGTCTTCAAGAACTTACCAACCCACAGGCCACCGGTATAACGGCCAGCACCGCGGGTTGGCAACGTATGGTTGGTACCGATCACCTTATCGCCGTTGGCGACGTTGGTGCGGGCGCCTAAAAACAACGCGCCGTAACTCGTCATGTTCTCAAGAAACCAATCGTCGCGCTCGGTCATCACTTGAACATGCTCGGAGGCGATCGTATTGCCCACCTCCAACATCTCCTCGTAGCTGTCACAAACAATCACTTCACCGTAGTCGCGCCAACTCGCTCCCGCGGTGTCGGCAGTGGGTAATATTTCAAGGAGTCTTTCGATCTCGGACATCGTCGCTCGCGCGAGTGGCTGAGAATTAGTGACCAAAAAAGCCGGGGAGTTGAAGCCATGTTCTGCTTGACCAAGCAGATCCGTCGCGCACATTTCGCCGTCTACGGTATCGTCAACGAGGAGTAGGGTTTCGGTCGGTCCGGCTAACAGATCGATACCCACCTTGCCAAAGAGTTGCCGCTTTGCTTCGGCCACGAATGCGTTACCTGGACCCACCAGCATGTCGACAGCTTCGATCGTTTCGGTACCCAAACCCATGGCGCCGATCGCCTGAATACCGCCTAAGACATAGATCTCATCAGCGCCGCCCAGATGCATAGCCGCTATCACCGCTGGTGTCGGTTCGCCCCTAAACGGCGGTGTTGTGGCGATAATGCGCGGCACCCCGGCAACACTCGCGGTAAGCACCGACATGTGGGCCGAGGCAACCATTGGGAACTTGCCGCCCGGCACGTAACAACCGACCGATTGCACTGGAATATTCTTATGTCCCAAAATCACGCCGGGCAGGGTTTCCACTTCCACATCAAGCATTGAATCGCGCTGTGCCTGAGCGAAATCGCGGATCTGCTTTTGCGCGAATTTGATGTCATCAAGATCGCGCGCCGAAACTTTGGAAATTAAGTGCTCGATGTCTGTTTCATCGAGCTGGAAGCTGACTGGCGAATAATTATCAAATTTCTCGGATAATTCACGAACCGCCTGGTCACCGCGTGTTTCGATCTGTAATAAGGTCTCGGCTACCGTATCCTGCACTCGCGCATCATCCGCCGAACGCTCCGCAACGCTTCTACCACGCTTTAAGTATGTGATGGCCATGCTGGGGTCTCCGCTTGCTAGTTTTGAAAAACAATCTCGCCGTTGAGCATCGTGAGCTCGATGTTGATATCGCGAATCGCACTTTCCTCGCAGCTCAGTGGGTCGTCATCGAGCACGATGAGATCGGCGTATTTACCAACTTCGATACTGCCGAGCCGATCTTCCATGCAGAGTGCCCAGGCACCATTGTTGGTAAAGGCGCGGATCGCCTCTTCCCGCGTGATCTTTTGTGAGGGGCCGATAATTTCGGCGGTTAATCCAGCTTGCCTGGCTAGCGACTGCCACAAGGTGAACATGGGTTCGTGCGGTCCCCAATCGGTGCTTTGCGAAATTGGCACCCCGCCGTCAAGCCAGTCCCGCATCGGTATCGCGCGCTCGCAGTACTCGGCGCCCAGACGTTGCTGATAAACCTCTGCACCCTTACCCCAAATAAAGTTGGTCGAGGTCGTGGGCGCAACGCCAAGTTCCGAGCACCGAGCGATCTGATCAACGGTTGGGAACTCGCAATGCTCAAGGACGAAGCGCCGATCTTTAATCCGATGTTTCTTATCCAACTCACTGAAGGCGTTAAGCGCGATTTCGATCGAGCCTCGACCGGCGCCCTCGGCGAAAATTCGAAAGTTCATCGATGCCGCGAGATCTAAAATCGCCCGATAGTGAGCAGGTTCAACGAGCGGCCCCGGGTCAACAATATCGCCGAAGGGTCCGGGATAAGGCCGATCATTAACTGCTGCGCCATGCCAGTACGGACCATCGAGAGTCGGCGGTGTCCGAAACGTCGGCGATCACCGCCAACGG
>JBCCEV010000041.1:0-27449 GCA_039030125.1 Pseudomonadota bacterium
AGCAGCGTTTGAAAATCGCGTCGCGCTCCCACTCGTACCATTGTTTTGACACCATCGATTCAATGGACACCGGGCCGGTGCCGATCTCAGGGTATTGTTCTCGAAATCGCCGTCCCAGATCGTGGGGCAGCGGCGTTAAATCGGGTAGATTAGGTACGCTGGCCATTGCACCACGATGCCGAAGGGGTCGACGGGCGTCAACCGTTTATTCGGCATGCCCAGTTATTGTGCAGCGCGGCGACCTAAAGCTGATCGCGCAACATGCGCTTCAACAACTTGCCGGTGGGATTTCGCGGGACTTCGTCGACCACGCGATACTCTTTGGGAATTTTGAAGTTCGACAGTTTGGCGCGACAGTGCGCGTCAATGATTTTAATGTCTGGATCGCGCTCGCCACCCCGAACGATGAAGGCGACGACCTTCTCACCCCAATGGGCGTCCGGTGCCCCTACGACGACGGCCTCGCCGACGTTTTCGATTTCTTCAATCACGTTCTCGATCTCTTTCGGATAGATGTTGACTCCGCCTGAGAGGATCATGTCTTTTTTGCGGCCTTCGACGTAGAGAAATCCTTCTTCGTCCTGGCGCGCCAGATCGCCCGCGGTAACCCAGTCCTCGTGCCACATCTCAGCGGTCTCTTGGGGACGCTGCCAATACCCGTTAAAGAGATAAGGCGAGCGGGAATACAGCACCCCTGGTTCGCCGCGAGCGACTTGTTGACCCTCGTCATCGAGGATCTGGATCTCCGTGCACGAAAACGGCAGCCCCACCGAATCGCGTTTGCGCAAAATATCCGACGGATGAATGTTAGAAACGATCCCGGCTTCCGTTGAGCCATAGCACTCAAAGAGTTTGTCTTCACCAAAGTAATCCACCAACTGCTCTTTAGCGGTTTGTGGCAGCGGCGCGGCGTTCGAAATCACGCGTTTCAGGTTGGGATAACCATACTTGTCGCGTACCTCATGAGGAAGCGCGAAGAGCGCGCTCACATGCGTGGGTACGACGAACAGACTGGTCGCGTTCGTTGATTGCAATGAACTCAAGACGCCTTCTGGATCGAAACTCGGCAAAACGGTAACGGTGCCGCCGGTGAACAAGGGCGCCGCGCCGAAAACAAAGCCGCCGCCGTGATAGAGCGGAGCCACGGCAAGCGCATGATCATTGGGTGCGTAACAGCCGTATTCAGTGGCCATCGCCAGAAAACTCAGGGCGCGCGATCGATGCGAAAGCATGATCCCTTTGGGTTGGCCGGTAGTTCCCGAGGTGTAGGAGATCGCGAATGTGTCCAGGTCGGAGACGGCCGGGGAAACGCTGCTGTCGCTCGCCCGATCTCGCCACGCATCGTAGCTGCTAGTGATGCGGTAGGTATTGTGCTTATCGAAAATATCGGCCTCTTCGGCGACGCCCGTACAAGTCGGGTGCACGAACAATGCCTGCGCCTGGCTGTCGTTGGCGACTGCGGTCAATTCGGTCGACGTCATGTGGGAATTGGCGGTGACCACCGTCAACCCGGCGTCTGAGAGTCCAGCCACGATCTCAAAGTATTCAAGGCAGTTTGGCGCCAGTAAGATGACGTTGCTGCCACGCTCCAGACCGCTGGCCCGCGCCGCGTTTGCGACCCGCACGATCCGCTGGGATAACTCGCGGTAACTGAGCGCCAAACCTTCAAAACAGATCGCGGTTTTATCCGGCGCCCGCATCGCTGCGCAGCGGATGCCGCGGCCAATGGTCAGAGGGATAGTCATCGCTATGTACTCGCTATCTAATTCCTGTGAAGCTCAAAGACCGGGTGATATTGCGCGGTCGCTTGATACGCTTTATCCGAGTCCTGTGGCGCCACCGTAAAGTACCGTTGAACAGTGAGGGCGCAACGGCCGATATAGTCACGGAGGATCTCGATTTTCGCTTCGCTATCGATCTCGCTAGCGCGGTAGCTAGCCTCATCGTTGCCGCGTTTTAACGACAACTCACCGCTGTCACGAACGTTGCGTGCCCACTGCGTTTCGCCCCTTGGTGAGACCAAAAATGTTTTTGCGCCCATCCGCAAGACATTAACCGGTGTGGAATAGATATGCCCGGATATTCTGCCGCGCACGGACAGTCGATAATTATGGCTCCGACCGATACCTAATCCAGCCAATACCCCAAAAAAACGATTGAAATGTCGCTCGATGCGGCTTGGTTTGCGAAACGTTTGATGCATGATACCCCGCTCACTTGAGATGTAATTTAACCATTGATCCAGGGGTTTTAAACGGGCGGCTCGTTCGATATTGGTGCGGCTGATTTGCTACCTTAGCCGGCACGCCTTAGCGGCAGTGTGTGAAAAGTCTTCCTCGGGGATGAATATGCAAGAAGCGATAGTTATCGAAGATGTTGGGCGCGTGCGGTTGTTGCGCATCAATCGGCCTGCGGCGCTGAACGCCATGAATCAGGCGGTGTTTGGTGGAATACGCGACGCACTTAAGGAGGCCGAGGGCGATGACAACATTGCGGTGTGCGTTATCACTGGCGAAGGGCGCGCCTTTTGTGCGGGGCAGGATATGGATGAGATGCAAGACATGGGCGAGGCAGGTTCTCTGGAAAGTCAATTTCCTTCGATGCTAAAAGTATTGACCCATTTTTCGAAACCGCTGCTTGCCGCCGTGAACGGCTTAGGGGTAGGTATTGGCATGACGATGCTATCGCATTGCGACCTCGTTTTAATGGCCGGTTCGGCCCGGTTGCGCACCCCGTTCCCGCAATTGGGTTTAGCGCCCGAGGCGGGCAGCAGCTATACATTTCAAGGTCGTATGGGATGGCAGAACGCCGCGTATGCCCTGATGTCGGGCCGCTGGTTTAGCGCCAATGAGTGCCATGACATGGGGTTGGTTTGGCGCGTGGTTGAAGATGAAAATCTGCTCGATGAAACGCTGGAAGTTGCGCAAGAACTGGCGAGCAACCCGATCCCCTCGCTAGTCGCGACCAAGCAACTGATGCTGGCCGCCGGTCGGCCCGAGCATGCGTGGGCCGCCCACAATCGCGAGATGGCAGCCTACGAGTCGCTCATGGGTGGGCCCGCGAATCGCGAGGCCGTCGCGGCATTCATGGAAAAGAGGGCGCCGGATTTCTCGGCAATCCCAGGTCTATAAACCAGGTTGGTTTTAATCCTCAGGGATGATCGGGAGAGCAACGTATCCACGTTTCCTGAGGTTTGCGATCCGGTCGGGAACATAGTCGACCACGCCAAATTCTTCGGGGAAGTGTTCGAGCTGGAACCCCTTGTAAACGAGCGCGTGATCGCAAACCCTAAACTTCACCTTCTCGCTTTTTAGCGTATTGGCGAGATCGATCATCAACGGGTTGCTGCGTGATTGGCCGCCGGCGAAATAGCGAATATCGTTACCGTGAATTAGGAATTCTATCTGCGCGCCAGGATTTTTTTCGATCACGGATTTTGCGGCATTCAGGGAAGCCGTGACCCCCGCCGTCGAATGCCAACCGAGATCGGAATAGAATTTAGGGTCCTCGGCGAGTGCCGATAGGCTGGCACTCAAGAGCGCGGCGGCAATGATTGGGTTACTCATCATGCCTATAGGAACGCCTAAACGGTCCAATGATTCCATCGGCGGTTTGTTGGCTAGCTCTGCGTCCAGAGCATTCGCGCTTAGCAGGATGCAAGTTGAGACCGAAGATGGTGAAATGCGCAGTCCAATCACGCCCAATGGAGAAGCGCTATGAGCGACGAGCAAGCGATCAAGGATACGATTCAAACCTACTTCGACTGTATGTATGAATCGAGCGCGGACAAAACCCGCGCAGCCTTTCACGAGAACGCAAAAATCACAGGTTACATCGAAGACAAGCTCTACCAGATGTCGGTCGAAGATTTCGCTGGTTTTGTGACCGGTCAACAGCCGTCACCCAAAGAGAAGGGTGAGGCGGAGCGCTTAGATATTCTCTCCATCGAAATCGCCGGCGACACTGCTGTCGCCAGAGTACGCGACGATTACATCGGCTACACGTTTATGGACACCTTGTCGTTTCTGAAAACCGACGGCCAATGGAGTATCTATAACAAGCTATTTCACATTGAAGGCGCGTCGGCCTAGTTTTGCGGGAGCCAAGGAGAGCTTAAGAACTCACTGGGTCTCATTGAGTGGTGGAAGCTCCCAAGTCGCTGTGCGATCTTTTCGGCGATCTCAAAACCCCAATGACCAAGACCCAAACCACCGAGAAGTGCGTGGTCGAAACCGACGAAATGAATATCGCCATGCACGCTCGATGTACACCGCCGGTTGGTTTTGGGATAAAGACTACCGTGTGATTTAACGATCTCCATCAGATCGTGAGGCAGGAATTCGCCGAGGCCGGGGTCAAAACCGGTGGCCAGGATCACCGCGTCGAAAGCCCGATTACCGTTTTTTCTTAGCTCAACGCCTTTAGCAGTGAATCTGTTGATTCGATCTTTGATCACCTGGATATCACCTGATCGGATCATCGCTGCCGTGCCCTGATCAAATACTGGTACGCGGTGTTTGCAGCAGATTTCGTTGAACGTGCCACCTGCTGTGCGTTCGATGCCAAATTCCGAGAGATCGTCGAGCATGGGTTCGATCATCTGGTCGGTTTGAGCGAGCTGTTCTAAGAATTCAGGCGATCCCGGTGTCAAGGGGTGAACCGCGGTAACGCCCGCAGGACCGGCCATGCCCATTTCCCTGGCTTGCACCATAAATTCGGCAAAATCATCGAGCGGGAGGAAATTGCGCGGGCCATAGACGAGCATCACGACCTCAGCGGCACCACCTTCTACCAAATCGATGGCGATCTCGGCGGCAGAATTACCGCTGCCAACAATCAGCACTCGTTCCCCCTTAAAAGGATCCGCGTTTCGATACGCCTTACTGTGCAGCATTTGGCCTTCGAAATTTTCCTTGCCCTCAATCTTTGGTTCTTTCGGCTTGCGGCAATAGCTCGTTGCGATCACAGCCGTAGCCGCTCGAAATTCGGTGTTCGCAGTCTTTATCTGCCACGGATGATCGGGGTTGTGGGTATCGCGCGATACTTCTGTGACGTACTCGTTGAAGCGAGTAACGGCGGGTAATTCATGGCGCTCGGCATAGCGACGAAAGTATTCGAGCAGGTCATCACGTGGTTTAAACATCGGATACTCGTCGCTTAATCCGCCGTCATCAGGCAACTGATGCCATGGGGTGTGGAGCTTAATGCGATCGTAGTTCGCAGACCAAAAAGCGCCATAGCTATCGCCGCCCTCAAGAAGCAATGTGCTCTCGACACCGTATTTTTTCAGGGCTGCGGTGGTCGCGATGCCGCCAAAACCTGCACCGATCACGATTGCGTCAAATTCCGTTTGAGACATTGGAAATCCTTTTTAAGTGGATTGCATAAACTGTTGAATAAGTGCGACTAAAAGTTCGGGTTCATCCTCTTGCAAGAAGTGTCCCGCGTTTTCTAATTCCACGATTGGTTTTTCGCCAAAGGTTTGCTTGAACGCCTCTATAGTGACCGCTGTGGGTATCGCGTGATCTTGGACACCGGTAGCCAGCATCGCCGGTTTTTGCCGAAGAGCGGTAAGTTGTGCTTCGGTTGGCGGATCGCGGTGTACAAATTTGCCGGTCACCACGTCGAGCGGAAAGGCGATGGCTCCGAGGCTCTCTTCACGGCTCATGAACGGCGATCCGTATGCGGCTTCCCAGTCCTCATTGATCACTTCGCTGTTTTCAAAGCCCATCAGGTGTTTCATTACCCCGACGACAGTGACGTCCAGGCTGCCTAAAATCGCTTCGATCGAGCCATCCGTCTGCGCGCGCTGCACCCAAGTAAACCAACGCGAAGAGGTTAGCGTCTCTCCCATTTCCGCCGTGAATTGGGCGTAGGGGTAAAAGATGGTGTTCATCACGAACACACGCTTAATACGGTCAAAGTGATCGGCAGTGATACAGCCGCCGATCGGTCCGCCCCAATCCTGAACAACCAAGGTTATATCCTGTAAGTCGAGTTCCAGAATGAACTTGGCGAGGTTCTCAACATGGGTTTTGAGCGTGTATTCGCGATCGCGAGGCGTCTCACTTTTACCGAAACCCATATGGTCAGGCACGACGACGCGATAATCCTTGGACAGTGGCGGAATAAATTTGCGGTAGAGATACCCCCAGGTTGGCTCGCCGTGGATGGGCAAGATCACCTCGCCGTTACCTTCATCGACGTAGTGCATCTTGAATCCTGGTGCGTCGGTGAAGTGGGGTTTGAAGGGCCAGGTGCCGTTAAAGGTTTCGTCAGCATCGATCATGTTTGTCTCCTTGGCATTGCTTTTCAGGTCGCCAATCCATGCGACCTCGGACATCAAAGCTAGCACATGGCATGATCGCACAACATCCCTTCAGCCGGAGCGATACCAATGCGCCTTTCAGAGCCGCGGGTTCACCCGCAACAAGCCGATCAATGGAATGCCAAAGCGGCGGAATGCATGAAACCCTTCGTGGAGAACAACAAAGCCGACAATATCTTCAAAACATTGACCAACCATCCCGATCTGATGAAACGCTGGATGGTTTTCGCCAATCACATTCTTTTCAAGTCCACGTTGCCGGCGCGCGAGCGCGAAATTCTGATCCTTCGGATCGGATATCTATGTAAAGCTGGTTATGAATATAACCAGCATGTCGCGATTGCGCGCGAGTGCGGGATGAGCGAAGACGAAATCGCGATGAGCAGAACCGGACCGGATACGGCAGGGATTTCCGAGCTGGATAAACTATTGCTCAGCGCAACCGATGAGCTGCACGCCGATGCGTTTATTACCGATGGCACATGGAAGGCTTTAAGCGAACACTTCTCGACTGAGCAGATGATGGACGTTGTGTTTACCGTTGGGCAATACAACTTGGTATCGATGGCACTCAATAGTCTTGGAGTTCAGCTCGATGCGCACCTACCAACGATCGAAGTCTAAGGCGCATTGTGCTTTTCGAGTTTGGAAAAACTCATTAACCGCAACGACCATAGAAGGAATTTAGGGGAGTCCTATACTCAAAATGTAGCGTGAGTGTCCTCGCCAGAGGAATTCGCGACCGCGCGTTTTCCTCGACCTGAATGGAGGCGCGCACCGAGTTTTTTCCCCTTATCTGATGCCGGTGCGCGCCTCCCCGATTTCGTTCTCGACCCACGATGCAATCGCACCTGAAATTGCGCTAGGTGACCGAGCTCGACATTAATCCCAGATCGTTAATTTCACCGCATTGCGATTGCAGATTGTCTCGACGGAACGAACCAACGCGCAAGACGGGGCTCAAGATCTCGTCGGTGAGCGACGGCATGAGCGATCACGTTTACAAGTTGATAGAGATCAGCGGCACTTCAAGGCAATCGATGGAGAACGTGCTCAGTAATGCGATCGCTAAAGTCGGCCCGTCATTGAAGAATATTCGCTGGTTTGAGGTCACCAATATTTAGGGCGATGTCGATCAGAATGACGTGCTGGACTGGCAGGTGACAATCAAGCTTGGTTGCACGCTGGCTGATAACTGCGCGTGATGGTTGAAGCATGGACTATGCCCGGGTTTTATGACACATAAATCTTGAATTTATAGAATTTTATGTAATACTTTAGTTATTAAACCAATCAGAGTCCTACCCACCATGGCCGAAATTGACAAACAATCACGCTTTCAAGCGACGGTCGACGCCGAAGAGAAAATAGAACCGCGTGATTGGATGCCCGATAAATATCGCAAGAATCTGATCCGTCAGATTTCTCAGCATGCCCATTCCGAGGTCGTGGGGCAGCTTCCCGAGGGCAATTGGATCACTCGCGCGCCGAGTTTACGGCGCAAAGCGACGTTGTTAGCGAAGGTGCAGGATGAGGCAGGGCATGGTTTGTATCTCTATTGTGCGGCCGAGACGCTAGGCACTTCGCGCGAGCAGATGATCGATGATCTGCTGACGGAAAAAGCCAAGTACGCGAGCATCTTTAATTACCCGTCGCTAACCTGGGCCGACGTGGGTGCGATCGGCTGGCTCGTCGATGGCGCAGCGATTGTCAATCAAATTTCCCTGTGCCGGACTTCCTATGGTCCTTACGCGCGCGCGATGGTGCGGATCTGCAAGGAAGAGAGTTTTCATATGCGCCAGGGGTTTGAAATTATGCAAACCCTGAGCTTTGGATCGCCCGAGCAAAAGGCGATGGCGCAAGATGCGCTAAATCGTTGGTGGTGGCCGACGCTTATGATGTTTGGCCCCCATGACGCCGATTCCGCTCACTCTGGACAATCGATGAAGTGGAAGATCAAACGGCAATCCAATGATGAGCTCCGACAGAAATTCGTCGACCAGACCGTTGAGCAAGCTAATCACTTGGGATTAACTCTGCCTGATCCTGATCTGAAATTTAACGAAGCGCGTGGCCACTACGATTTTGGCGCCATCGATTGGGAAGAATTCAAGCGCGTCGTCAATGGCGGTGGCGCATGCAACAAAGCGCGGCTAGACGCACGGCGTAAAGCTCATCAAGACGGTGCTTGGGTCCGCGAAGCAGCACTTGCCTACGCCACCAAGCAGGAGCGACGTGCGAGCGAGGCGGCTTGAGGGTGGCCGTTCGTTTGCCGCTATGGGAAGTGTTCGTGCGTAGCCGTCGCGGTCTGGATCACAAACACGTGGGGAGTTTACATGCCGCCGATCCAGAGCAAGCGATGCAAGCCGCGCGTGATACCTATACGCGAAGGCAGGAAGGTTGCAGTATTTGGCTCGTGAAGTCCGAAGACATTCATGCCAGTCAGCCGGAAGATGATGGCGCGTTTTTCGATCCTGCCGAGGACAAGGTCTATCGGCACCCCACCTTCTACGATGTTCCTGAAGATTTGAAGCTATGAACGACTCGCACTTTCGGTACGTCCTGCGGCTCGGGGACGATGCGCTGATCCTCGGTCAACGGCTCTCGCAGTGGTGCGGACACAGCCCGTTTCTCGAGGAAGACATCGCCTTGGCAAACACGGCGCTCGATCATGTCGGTCGGGCGCGAATGTTACTAACGCGCGCTGGAGAACTGGAAGGCGTGGGTCGCGACGAAGACGCGCTCGCTTACTTTCGCGACGAACGCGACTATACCAATTGCCTTATCGCGGAACTTCCGGTGGGTGATTTCGCGTTCACGATGGTGCGTCAATTTCTCTGCGATGTCTTTCATCACGAGCTCTATGGGGCACTAATGCGGTCCACCGACGAGCAACTTGCGGGTATTGCGCAGAAGTCGGTCAAGGAAAGCGCCTATCACGTTAAACGTTCGAGCGAATGGGTAAAACGATTAGGGGATGGTACCGAGGAAAGTCATCAACGCGCGCAGGATGCGCTAGAGGAAGTGTGGGCTTTTGCGAACGAATTGTTCGAAGTTGACGACACAATTGCCGACGCCATCGAGATTGGTGTTGCGGCGGACTTGGCACCTATCGAAGCACGTTGGCAAGAGCGCGTGGGAGAGACGCTGCGTACTGCCACCTTAGCCACGCCTGAGCAGGCATGGCCGCAAACTGGCGGGCGACAGGGTTTACACACCGAGCACATGGGGCGGCTGTTGGCGGAAATGCAGTCGGTGCAGCGGGCGTACCCGGGGAACCAATGGTGAGCGTGATCGCCGATCTTGAACCGGCGCGAGTTGTTCGGGAAGTTCGAGCGCTCCTTAACGAGGTGCGCGATCCGGAGATCCCGATCTTGACCATTGCCGATCTTGGGATCTTGCGTGACGTTGCGGTGGTCGATGGAGAAATCGTGGTGATCATTACGCCGACTTATGTGGGATGCCCGGCGATGAACACCGTTAGTTCAGATATTGCCCAAGCGTTGAAGGCGGCCGGCATCGAGGATTTCTCGATCCGTGAACAACTGTCGCCAGCGTGGACGACCGATTGGCTCAGCGATGCGGGACGTGAAAAACTGAAAAGTGAGGGGATTGCGCCGCCGAGCGGCCCGCGCGATAGACGCTCCTTGCGCGGTACGGTTACTTGTCCGCAGTGCGCTAGTACCGATACCGAACTCGTCAGCGAATTTGGTTCGACCGCCTGCAAGGCTCTGTATCGCTGCAGGAATTGCCTCGAGCCATTCGATTACTTCAAATGTCATTAGTGATGAATACCCAGTTCCACCCGCTTGAGATCAGCGCCGTGCGGGCGGAAACCGAAGACGCGATTGCCGTGAGTTTTGTGGTACCCGATGAATTAAAGGAGCAATTCGCGTTTCAACAGGGGCAATACCTGACCCTTGAGGAATCTATCGGTGGCGAATCGGTCCGGCGTTCCTACTCTATCTGCTCGGGGGTTAATGATGACGGGTTAACGGTCGGGATTAAAAAGGTCGAGGGCGGGCAGTTTTCCACGCACGCTCACGAACATTTCAAAGTTGGGCAGACGGTCAAGGTGATGCAGCCAGCAGGCGGCTTCACCTCAAGCTTGGATAGTGGGGCTTCGAAGCATTATTTATGCATCGCAGCGGGTAGCGGGATCACCCCTATCCTTTCGATCATAAGCACCGTTCTCGACGTGGAGCCCATGAGCGAAGTGACGCTGTTGTTCGGCAACCAGCGTGTTTCATCAATCATGTTCAAAGATGAGCTAGACGCGCTGAAGAACCGTTATATGTCCCGTTTTCAGTTAATTCACGTGTTGAGCCGCGAGTCGCGGGAAGCAGATATCTTGAATGGGCGGATTGATAATAAGAAGGGCGCGGCGCTGTGTGAGCACCTGCTCGACTTGGCCGCCGTTGACGAATTTTTCCTGTGTGGCCCTGAGGCAATGATTTCAGAAGTCTCGCGAGGCTTGCGTGCCTTTGGGATTGACGGCGAGAAAATCCACTACGAGCTGTTCGGCGCATCGGCCGCGGACGCCGAAGCAGCGCTGGCGAAGCACCGCGAGCGCGCCGCCAATGCGCAGGGGCGTTCGAGTGAAGTGCTGGTCATTGCCGACGGCCGCGAAACCCGGCTTGAGCTGGCGCCGGACGGCGAGAATATCCTCGATGCAGCATTGGACGCCGGCCTCGACTTACCGTTCGCCTGCAAGGGTGGAGCTTGCGCGACGTGCAAGGCACGCGTTACCGAGGGCGAAGTGGAAATGGATGTTGCTCACGCTCTTGAAGCGCATGAAGCCGAAGCCGGGTTTGTTCTCTCCTGCCAGGCGCACCCGATCTCCGAGCGGGTGGTTATCGATTTCGACCGCGCGGTCTAGTGGACCCACTGATCGAGAAAACTATCCGGCGTTGCGAACCACGCGCGGGTTCATTGATCGTTACCGTGATCGGGGATGTCGTGTCGCCGCACGGCAATCAAGTTTGGCTGGGGAGCTTGATTGCGGCGCTCGAGCCGTTTGGCTTAAATCAACGCCAGATCCGCACGGCCGTTTCGCGCTTGGTCGCCGATGGTTGGCTGCGCTCTGAACAGGTCGGGCGGCGCAGCTACTACGGCTTTAGTGATCTCGGGTTGCGGGAATTCGCTGGCGCGGCAAGACGGATTTATCGCCCACCGGGCATCGTCGATTGGGATGGGCGCTGGACGCTGGTAATGAACGGTGGATGCGATGCGGACTCCTTCAATGAATTGGCCCGTCATCTTGCTTGGCAAGGGTTCGCGAAGCTCACCACGGGTTTATTGGGACACCCTTGTTTTTCGAGTGAGGCAGTAAAGGAGAGTGTGGTTAATGAGCCTGCGGTTGTTGTCTGGCGGGCAAGTTCCGATTCAGATCGCGCGCTGAGCACCAAATTGCGGGCGGCCTGGGATCTTGACGCCTTGGATTCTGGATTTCGGTCGTTTACCAAGATGTTTGGGCCGTTATCTAAATGGGTGGGCGAAAAACAACTCGACGGTGCAAACGCTTTTGCTATTCGTCTGATGTTGGTCCACGAGTACCGGCGCTTGGTGCTTAAGTCGATAGAGTTGCCGCGGAGCTTGATCCCCAAGGGCGCGTCTAATTTGGAAAGCTACAAGCTCGCCAGTGATCTCTACCAAGCCGTCAGCGACGCATCGCTGGAGTATATTCGAGCGCATCTTACCGCTATCGATGGCCCGCTCGGTGCACCCGATCCGGCGTACTTCAAAAGGTTTGATGGTTTCTCGGTGCCGCTTGCCGGCGCCGCCTAGCGTCAACAACAGGTGTCGGGTTTATCCAGACCGATCACCGAGCCGCGGCGATCGGTCTCGATTGCACAGCAGCTTAGGATCTCGCGTTTGAGTTTCTTACGCGCCCGTTGGACCCGGGACTTCATCCCCGAGAGCGATAAGCCTAAAAGCGCTGCCGCCTCACGCTGAGTGATGCCGTCAAGATCGATCAGCTCCAAGGCTTGGCGATCGTCGTCGCCGAGCAAACCCAGCATAGGTTTTAAGCATTCCGCGAGCGTTACCTCAGCATCCTCTTGCTCATTGATTTCGTAGGTCCTTGCGTGGGTTTGTGCTTCGCGGGCGAAATCATCATGGGCTCTGTTGCGCGCATCAGTGCGACGATAGTGATCAACGATGACATTGTGTGCGACCCGATGAAGCCAGGCGCCGGGATTGGTGATACCGTTTTCATTTTCACTCGCGACCGCCCGCAGCATGACTTCACCGAGGACATCGTCGACGACGTTGGCGGCCACACGGTTCGCTACAAAGCCCCGCAGCTTTTTGACGCTCTCAAGCCACTGCGGGCTTAAGGCCTGGTTAACAGCAGCCACGACCGCTGGACGTCCGGGCCGGCTCGTCATCTGTAATGTGGTACCACTCCCAGCGTAATCCCTGGGGTTCTTTGGACCAGACTTTATTTTGCGTCGCGTGGCAACAGGTGGTCTCGTTTTGGATAGAGTCGAGAATACCGTTTGCTTTCATGCGCGTACTAGCGTCCTTTACTGAACGATCATCGAAAACCTCAACGCCAAGATGATTTAGGCGCTCTGTCGCGTTGGGATTCTCGAACAGCACGAGTTTTAAGGGAGGTTCGTCAATAATGAAATTGGCGTAACCATCGCGGCGCTTGTGTGCTTTGGTATTGAATAGCTTTGAGTAGTACGCGACCCCTTCTTCGAGATCGCGCACATTAAGGGCAAGTTGTAAGCGCATAGGCGTATTTCCTATGGGTTAATAACTAGGATAGACGCACTTCAGGAGGGAAGGACGCAATTGGCTGGCGCCGGCATTTATCCGGGAAGCGTGAATAGACCTTGATAGGATTCGGTGGCGCTGTCGGGCCCTGGTGGCGTTGCATTCAACAACAGCAAATCGTCAACCAGACCGGAGTAGGTTTTGATGCGGGCTCGGCATTCTTCCGGGGTCCCGGCGATGGTCATTTGGTCGATGCAATCATCGGGGATCGCCTCAATGGCTGCTTCCAGCTTGCCGGCAGGCATGAGTCTCAATAAGTCATCGGCGGCCTGGCTGAAGCCGTGTTCGCGCATCGTAAATTCGTAGTAGGGATGCGGCAATGGTGCGTAAAGATGGCAGATTACCTCGCGGGCATGCCGGCGCGCTGCTTCTCGATCATCGTGCACTGCAGTGATCGCAACCGCGGTCCACTTCAATTCGATGGGATCGCGGCCGGCTTGTACGGCCGCCTCAGCGGCCTGCGGTTTTAGGATGTCGCGAATATAGTTCGCCGACAGTGTCGCGCCACCCGCGATACCGTCCGCGCATCGGGCGGCGACTCGCATCATCGCCGGAAATACAGCCGCCAAATAAACGGGGAACGCCTTTGGACCCGGATCGGCGTTGGCCGTCCAGCGCATGTTATGAATTTTCCCTTCGTAGAGCAGTTCCGCGCCAAGTGGCGTGCGCGCCATCTTTTTCAAGATCTCTACATACTCGCGCATCTTTGTTAGGACCCGCTCATGGGCGATCCCTTGCCATTGTTCATTGATGATCTTGTTGCCGCCGCCAACGCCAAGCATTAAACGCCCGCCCGATAAATCATGAAAGTCGATTGAGGACATACCGGTGAATAGCGGGCTATGCCCGTAAGCGTTAACGACGTAGGGACCAAGGCGGACCGTTTGGGTTGCCACGGCCATCGCGGTCAAGGGGATCCATGCGCTGCGCCAAGCTTCGGCCATACATAATGCGCGGTACCCGCTCGCTTCGGCTTGTTGGGCAATCGCGACCAAGTCACCGACGGATTGGCCGCCGCCGGTAAAAATCAGGCCGAGGTTCGGCATTAGGCGGCGAGCTGTTCGTCGTCGCTCGATATCTCCGTTGCAATCAGAGCGGTATAGACGCTGGGATCAAATTGACGGGTGCGGCGCCAATAGCTAACCGTTAAGCCCGGCCAGATGGCATAGTTCTCGCCCTCGGCAGTGAGGTACCAGCTCTTGCAACCAGAGCTCCAGGTCATTTGTGCTAGGCGCTCGTGGGCCCAAGTTTGAAAGTCTTCTTGTACTTCTCGTTTCACGTCGAAGCCGTCAAGCTGCCCTTGGCGCAACTGCTCGATTGCCTGCAGTACATAATTCACTTGCGCCTCAATCATGAAGACGACCGAATTGTGGCCCAGGCCTGTATTCGGACCCAACAGCAAAAAATAATTCGGGAAGCCGGAAACTGAAATGCCTAGGTAGGTGGCAAACCTTCCGTTCCAGCTATCTGAGATCTCGGCACCGCCTACCCCGTAAACCTTCATGGGTTGGAGGAATTCTGTGGTGATGAATCCGGTGCCGTAAATAATCGCATCGACTTCCCGTTCTTTGCCATCGCTGGTGACTACGCCATTTTCCGTCACTGCGCTGATTGATTCGACTACCAGCTCGACGTTGTCGCGATTGAAAGCGGGCAAGTAAGCGTCCGAGACGTTGACCCGTTTGCAGCCGATTTGATAACTCGGGGTAAGCTTCTCGCGCGTGGCCTCGTCGTTCACTTGGCGCTTTAGATGCCAGCGCGCTAATTTCTCGAACCCACGGTTCATGCGTTCACTGCCAGTAAATCCCAAACCCATGTATTCGCGATACCAGTATTGGACGTTGCGATAGATCCACCGTAAACCAGGTACCCATTTGAGCAGGGCTTTCTCAATCTGGGTGTAGCGACGGTTCATGCGCGGCACGACCCAAGTGGGCGTGCGCTGGAAGACATAAAGTTCGGACACTTTTGGGGCAATGGCAGGCACGTATTGGACCGCGCTGGCGCCGGTACCAATCGCCGCGATCCGTTGGCCCTCAAGTTTGAACTGATGGTCCCAATGCGAGGAATGGAATTTCTTGCCGCGAAACTTTTCAATCCCCGGTAGCTCGGGGATCGCTGGCTTATTCAACGGTCCAGTACCGCTGATAATGACGTTGGCGGTGTAGGTCTCACCGTCGCTGGTGGTCAGGGTCCACAGGACTCGATTTTCGTCGAAGCGCAGCTCCTCGACACGTTTATTAAATCGGATGTAGGGCCTTAGATTGTGCTTGTCGCTGACGTTCTTGAGGTAGTTATGAATATCTTCGTAGCCCGAGTAGACCTCCGGCCAGTCGGCGCTCGGTTCGAACGAAAAAGAGTAAAGATGGGATGGCACGTCGCAGGCGCAACCCGGGTAGGTGTTATCCCGCCACGTGCCGCCTAGCTCGTTGCTCGATTCAAATATCGCAAAGTTGTCGAAGCCCGCCCGTTTTAGGCGCAGTGCCGTGCAAATACCCGCAAATCCCGCGCCGATAATCGCGACACTGAATTCCTGGTTCGAATTTCCCATGGCTCAGTGGTCCCCAATCGCTGAACGAAATTAAATCAGCCAGACTCGCAAAAGGAAAGCCGCGCAATTGTTAAGTGTTGATGCATCTCGCCCTTATATCTTGACAATAAGTTTTTCCTGTTGGTGCGCAGAAACGTGATAATGCGCTAATTCACGCACGGAGAATCAGAATGCGGATCGGAACCCTGTTGAAGAACTCAGGCCCGGCATCAACGCGGGAGATTATCACCGGTTGCGCCGCTGCCGCCGAGCAAGCGGGCATCGACGATGTTTGGGTGCTAGATCACATCGCGATACCTCCCGATGAGTCGGAAGGTTCGGGTGGCCGCTATGTCGATCCGTTAGCGACGCTCGCCTATCTGGCGGGGATCACTGAGCGGGTGAACATCGGGGTCTCGGTGCTGATCTTGCCTTATCGACCGGCCTTGGCAACGGCGAAATGGGTTGCTTCTATCCAGGAATTGTCGGGCGATAGACTGTTGCTTGGTGTGGGCGCTGGTTGGATGGCCGCTGAATTCACGGCGGTTGATGTGCCGCGCGAGAGACGTGGGGCAATCACGAATGAAACCCTGGCGTTTTTCCATCACTGTTTTGATTCCGAACCGGCAATCGCCAACGGCCAGGAGTTCTTGTTCAAACCGCAGCCCAATAGACCCCCGTTTTTGGTTGGCGGCAGCGGCGCACACGTGGTCAAGCGCATTGTCGAGTATGGTGACGGATGGCTACCGATGAACAGCGATCCGGAAAAACTCCAGGCGCCCATTGCCGAGCTCGGTGATGCGTTGGCGGCGGCTGGTAAGGGCACGCCTGAAGTGATCCCGATCGCGAGCTTCGATTTGGATGATAGTTCCGCAAGTGCCGCTCGCTTAACCGAGCTGAGCAAAGTCGGAGTCACAGGTATCAACTACATGGCTAAGTATGAATCGGTAGGCGAGTACGAAACGATCGTCGGCAAATTAATGGAAGTCAAAAGCGCGGCGGGTATTTCCTGAGCACTATTGCATGTGTGGTGTAACCGGCTGCTGGTGGCTCAAAGGAATGCCGCCAGAACCTGAGATGGTGACCCGCGCCAAGTCGATGGCGGACGCCATCACGCATCGCGGTCCGGATGACGGCGGTATTTTCGTCGACCCGAATTCGGGCGTGGCGCTCGCACACCGACGCCTTGCCATCATCGATCTCTCGCCGAACGGTCATCAGCCGATGGTTTCGAGCTGCGGGCGCTATGTGCTGGCCTATAACGGCGAAATCTACAACGCGGCAGAGCTTCGCGCTGATTTGGAAAAGCGCGGGCGTCAGTTTCGCGGACATTCGGATACCGAGGTCATCGTTGAGCAAATTTCCGCGCACGGCATTGAAAGCGTGACTGCGCTGAACGGAATTTTCGCTTTCGCGGTATGGGACCGCGAACAGCACACGCTCTCCTTGGTTCGCGACCACGTGGGTATCAAGCCGATGTATTTCGGCTTGCAGGGACGCTTGCTGCTATTCGGGTCGGAACTCAAATCGATCACGGCCCACGATGAATTTCAACCGCGTTTGAATCGCGACGCGGTAGCGGCTTTTCTGCGCCACAACTACATTCCTGCGCCGTTGTCGATTTATCAAGGGATCCAAAAAGCAAAACCGGGCTGCATTACGACCATTGATCAAGATGGCGAGATTGAACAAACGCCGTACTGGTCTTTAGCCAGTGTAGTTAGCGAGCGGATCGTGGCTCGCTACGATGAGACAGCGCTGGTCGAACAGTTGCATGAGTTGCTCGGCGATGCGGTGAAACGCCAGATGGTTTCCGATGTTCCCTTGGGCGGATTTCTGTCTGGCGGTATCGATTCGAGCACGGTTGTCGCGTTGATGCAGCGGGGCAGTGACAGACCCGTCAAAACGTTTTCGATTGGTTTCGAGATCGCAGGCTACAACGAAGCGACCCACGCTAAAGCGATAGCCGAGCGTTTGGCTACCGAGCACCATGAGTGGTATCTGACAGCACAGGATGCGCTGGATGTGATCCCAAGCCTCGCTTCGATGTATGACGAACCCTTTGCCGATTCCTCGCAGATCCCAACGAGTCTGGTCTCGGCGATGACCAAAAAACATGTCACGGTCGCGCTTTCCGGCGACGGCGGTGATGAGCTATTCGCCGGTTACAACCGCTATCTCTATGGCGAAAAAATGATCAATGCGATCCGCCGTACCCCACCGGGCGCGCGCGCGGCGGTAGCGGCGCTGATCAGCGCGACCCCACCCGGTGTTATCGATTTCGCGGGCAAGGTGATCCCAAGTTCGCGGCGCCCCCGCCTGTTTGCCGACAAAGTGAAGAAAGCAGGCGACGTATTGCGTGGCGACACCTCCGGCATTTACCGATCGCTGATCAGCCATTGGCCCCAACCGAACGCGATTGTGCGCGAGGCCAGCGAACCCAAGGGAATATTGTGGGATCCGACCGTTGATCAATTGATCCCCGATCCGGTTGAACGGATGCAATACCTCGATACCTTGACCTATATGCCAGACGACATTTTGGTCAAGGTCGATCGCGCCAGCATGGCTCATTCTCTTGAGGTCCGAGTGCCGTTCTTGGATCCAAGGGTTATCGAATTCGCGTGGCGGATGCCGCTGCAGCTTAAGATGAAGGGCGGACGCTCGAAATGGCCGCTCACCCAGATCCTGGAATGTTACGTGCCGCGCAAGTTGATCGACCGCCCGAAGATGGGTTTTGGCGTGCCGATTGATAGCTGGTTGCGTGGCGATTTGAAAGATTGGGCAGCAGACCTGCTCGACCCGGCGGCCTTGGATTCACAAGGCTTGCTTAATGTCCAGCCAATCACCGAGAAATGGCGCGAACACCAAACGGGTAAAAACGATTGGCACTACTGGTTGTGGGACATCCTCATGCTTCAAGCGTGGTTACGGGAGAACCCCAAGGTCTCGTTATAGTTGCAGTCATCAGCGTCGCGTTACGCTCGCTGAAGAATCTCGGGTTAGTTCCCAAGCAACCGCGAAATAAGGATCTTCTGAACTTCCGATGTGCCTTCGTAAATCTGGTAGACCCGCACGTCCCGATAGATCTTCTCAACGCCAGCATCTTTTAGAAACCCGTAACCGCCGTGTACCTGGATAGCCTCGCTCGCCACGCGCTCGGCCATTTCGGATGCATAGAGTTTTGCCATCGAAGCTTCGCGCCGACACTCAAGGCCGGCATCGCGCATCTGAGCAGCGTGCAAGTACATTTGTCGCGCCGCCTCGACTTGTGTCGCCATATCGGCGAGTTTGAAGGCAATCGCTTGATGGTCGGCAATCTTATGTCCGAACGTTTGGCGTTCTTGCGCGTACGCTTGTGCCGCCTCTAGCGCGGCCCGGGCGCCGCCGGTGGCCTGCGCGGCGACGCCGATCCGGCCAAGCGATAGATAACCGAGCGCAATACCGAGGCCGCGTCCGGGTTCGCCGAGCAGATCGCGCGCTGGCACCCGCATATCGTTGAAGCGAATTTCAGCGGTGTCGTTGGTGCGGTGGCCAAGTTTATCTTCGGTGCGCACGACTTCGTAGCCCGGGTTGTCGGTCGGCGTGATAAAGGCGCTGATCCCACGTTTACCGGCGCCTGGATCGGTGACCGCGATGATCAAGGCAAGATCGGCGGCCGCGCCGGAGGTAATAAACGCTTTGTGTCCGTTGAGTATGAAGTGATCCCCGTCCCGAGTTGCTTGGGTCGTGATCGCCGCCGCGTCGGACCCTGTATGAGGCTCGGTGAGTTGGATGCAGCCCAGTGCCCCGCCGGTGGCAAGCTTGGTCAAATAGTTTTCTTTCTGCCAATCGGAGCCTAAGTCTTGCAGCGCGGCGCACACAGGTGAGTTATTGGCGGCAACCACATTTGACACCCCGCCATCGGCTGCCGAAAGCTCTTCGATCGCTAGGGCGTAGGAGACGAAATCGGCGCCCGCGCCGCCAAATTTTGGATCGATCGTCACGCCCATCAAGCCAAGTGCTCCGAGCTCGGTGTACAGCGAGCGCGGTGGCAGGGTGCCGCTGCGATCCCAATCGAGGGCGGCCGGCGCGATCTGCTTTTGCGCGAAGCGGTGCGCGGCGTCGCGAACCTGCCTTTGTTCAGCGGTGAGGATCAAGTCGTTTGCTCGCGAGCTTCGGAGCACACGATTCTAACTTGATAAAGCTCCAGGAATCAGGCGGCCGAAGCCTCAGCTTCGGCCGCTGCTGCCTTCATCGTGGTGGCCAAAATGGTGTAGGTCTCTGTCCACGCTGCTTTCGTCGGTTCGTCGAATGCATCGCCCAATCCCTGTTCTAAGGTCCACAGTAAGGCCTCGCCGACCGTATCGTAATGGGCGTTGGTGACGCCGTAGCCGACGTGGCGTCGCCCGAGTTCCTGCACCGCCGGAACGATGGCTTCGAGATTTCTAAGCCCATTCACGGCGGTAGTGATCATGGTCATCAATTTCTTCCCTTGAGCCGCCATGTCGCCAGTAAATAGACTTCTTGCGTCGGGATCCAAAATAAAAAGCCGCGAGTAGAATAGTTCGGCTGCTTGTTCGCTAATCGGTTTGACTTTCTGCCAACTCGATTGCACTAGTTCGATCTGCTCAGGTGTCATGTTTATCTCTCCTCATGCATGAATTTCACCAGCTCGGTCATATAGTCCACAGCGCGTTTAACTTGTTCGTCGGATAACGAGTCATTACCACCGCGCGGTGGCATGTGGGCATAATCTTCACCATAAAAGCCTTCGAGTGCGTGTTGATAAAGAACTTCGATGGGTTTCTCAAGCCGGGGTCGCCAGGCGGTAATGCTAGTTACCGAGGGCGCGCTTGCGAAACCAGTGGCATGGCAGTTGACGCAGGTGCCCAGCCAGATCTCTCGCCCAGACTTCAGATGCGGCTCAGAGAACTCATGAAAATTATCATCGCCTAGAAGTGCGCTAGAAAGCGTCAGCAGGCCGAGACTCAGCCCGGCCTGCCAACGAAGCGCAGTAAAGAAGCCTTTGACATTACCCACCGGTTGGGATGCGGATCACGACGCCGCCCATCACCTCACCGATCTTGAAATCATTTCGCGGCGAGTCTTTGTGCTCGTTGTGACAACTCACGCAAACCGGGGCGACAGCGGGGTCCGGGTAGATGGCGGTAAAATATTGTTTGCCGCCTAGCTCTTCCTCGCTGTAGTAGTTCTCGCCCGGGTTATCGGCGATGAATTTCAGACCGGTTTGTTCGACGTCGGTGACCGGCGCATTTTGCTTGTTGATTGGCCACAAGGACATTAGCGAATAGCTGAAGTCCTCGGTCTTGCGAGCGACACCCTCGGCGCCAAAACGAAACATTTGTGCCGGTAGTGCTAACGCCTGGTCGTCCTCAAAGTGCTCGCTGGCTTTGATGACTTTGTCCTTTTTAGTCAGACGGTTGACGATCACTTTCGTATAGACAGCGCGATCGGTCGACATCACTAAATGCAACCAATCGGCCATTTGTTTGGGCGTGAACATTGCCTTGTCGGCAGCGGATTGGACGCCGAGGGGTATTGCTATCGCTAGGGTTAGCAGTGCGCCTAAAACGATGACTTTCAGTTTCATGGGTAGTCTCCTTGGGTTGAAGATCGATTGAGGTCAAAGAAATCACTGCGCGGTTTCTAGTGCGGCTGCTTCAGCCGCTGCTTTATCGGCCGCCGCCTTCGCCTGTGCTGCTAGCTCGAGGCGAGCGCGCGCAAGTTCTAGGCTTTGGATTTTGGTTGTGGGTCGGCCGTTAAAATTGTTTGCGATAAGATCGCGGTCGGCGAGCGAATCGATCGCGAATTGCAAGCCGTGACACTGCATGCACACTGGCCTTAGCATTTTCTCGTTGGGGAGAAAGTTCTCGCTTTGGTTGTGGTTCGCGTAGGTCCAGATCACCTCTCCCCAAAAGAACTCTTTCTCCGTCATGGGCATATGGCAATCGGCGCAAGTGAGGCCTTGCCAGTCGGCGTCGGGTGCCGCGTCCGCAACAAAATGCGGTGACGATTTAAAGCTGCGGCTGTGATTGTCGTCGTGACAAGCAAGGCAGCCGTCGGTGGCGGCGAACTCCACATCATAGCGATGCGTACCATGACAGCTGTTGCAGCTCAGTTCTTGGGAGTGCGCGGTCTCGAGCATATTAAGCCGCGCGTGTTTCGGTGACATTGGGCTTAGGTTTTTGTTTAGGCGTTCGATATCGAGCCGCATCCCGTGCTTACCCAGAAGGAAGCTCCCCACCTCGACCTCGTGACAGGTCTGACAGACAGAGTGATCGGGTTTAGCCAGCCACGCTTGCTGACTGTCGTGGTGACACGCCGAACAGGTCACGCCTGATTCACTGTGAGCGGACATCAACCATTCGTCTATGATTTCGTCTTCGTGGAACTTATCGGCAACGTCAATGTTCGTCGCGTCCCGTTGCTCCAGTGGATAGGCGTCCGTCGGATATTTGCCCATCACCGGAGCGACCTCCAGCAAGTTGGCACCTGGCTTATCGAAGGCGGTTTTAATCACGACTGGTTCGTCAAGATGTTTGAGAAGGAAATCCTCATATAGAGCACGGTTGTCGTGGAAGTTGTGGCAACCGGCGGAGGCGCAGGTGTCGAAAGCCATTCCTGCATGACTAGGTCGGTCTTCAGCAATTTGCTCGTGGCAAATGAAGCAATAGTCCACCGGCTGGGTGAGACCCATCGCAAGCGTGATGTCCGGGCGATGTTCGACATGGCAGGTGACGCAATAACGTGCATCCAGGCGCGCTACCCGAGCGGCGTTGCGGGGATCGGTAAACTTGGTTTTAGGGTGATCGTCTTTGGCCAGCTTGAGCTGATCAAGGTGACACGACTCGCACGCAACCTGCATCGCGTCTTTATCGGTATACGATTCGGTATGGCAGGCCTCACAGGCGAGTTCGATTTGATGATGTCCATAGCTGGTCTCGCCCGGCAGGAACAGGCTTCGGTCGTGACCGTGACGGATATGATCAGACATAGCCGCACCGAGTACGGCTGAGCCATAAATCCAGCAAAGCCACAGAATGGGGCGTTTGGGTAGGCGCTTGTGTGTTGTCATCGAAGTTCGTGCGCATCGTTACGCATTTACAAAAAAGAGTTCTCTTTGAGGCCCGTCGTTGCATCACCGCGAGCCCCTAGAAGTAGTAGGTCTTCAAGACATGAAAACCCAGCAGGATCGGCAACGGCCAAAGTGCGATGAGGTGTAGCCACTGCGACGCACTTCGGAGTGCTTTCGCATTTTTCGGACGCATATCATGTTCATTAGCGATGACTAGACCACCCAGGGCGCCGGAGAAAGCGACGATCAGAAAGCAGGACATGAGAATCAGATTGAGGTTGTCACCGAGGCGAAATCCGGTGTGGACCAACAATACGATCAGCAACACAGCACCTAAAACCACGTGTGCATAGCGCCATGCGGTGTACTTCAACCACTGCACATCAGGTAAGCGTTTGCGCATCGATAGCAATGTAGCTATGAGCCCAAGCCCAAGCAGCGTGAAACCAGATACTTGTTTGTTGAAACTATCGGTCCACAAACTGTTCCAGTTGTACTCGGCTTGAACTGACAAGAAGAACGGTAAACCCGGCGCGAAAACGGCAAGCAAGGCAGCGAGCGCGCACAGCAATGACAGCGTCGCGAACGAGCGAAATGCCGGGATCGGCGTTGGTTTGGCACTGCCGCCCAGTAGATCGCCAAGGAGCGGGGCGCAAGAACCGCACACCGTGGACGCGCCGGTCGCGTTTGCTAATTCGCATGGCGTCTTACAGCCGCGATCAATCGCCGTGCTGATCGTGCCTCTACTGACGTTCATGCAGTTACAAATGGTGCTGGAGGCAGGCCAGTTAGCAACGCTATCGTTAGCCGACTCGGGCCACAGCGAACCGGCGCGTCGAAAGCGCCATAGTTGCCATGGCCAGACTCGCGCTTGTTTGGCCACCATGTCTTGCAATCTCGGCACGTCGCGCCACTCGCCCACGCCGGCCGTTCCCAGCAGCCGTCCGCGGTAGACTTTTAAAGCGCGATGTGAGTTGCGGGCGGGCGCGTAGCTGATGGTGCGTGTGAGGGGCGGTGGGTTTGATACTGCTCCTGCGCTGAACACCGGGATGCTCGAAACCTTCAACTGAGTGGCCGATATCGAGCCTCGATATCGCGCAGATTCACCGACGATAATACTGGCGGCCACGCGGGCCTGTTCAAGGCCCGGTGCCACTAGGCCGTAGACGATGCCCTCGTACTCGGCGCATTCACCTACAGCGAATATATTTGGATCGCTGGTTTTGAGCGATTCATCAACACGGATCCCATGGCCCACTGAGAGGCCCGCGCCTTTGGCAAGTTCGATGTTCGGCGAGATCCCGGCAGCGACGACCAGCGTGTCGCAGGGCAGTATTTCGCCACCTCCAAGTTCGAGTGAGCGCACCGAGTAATCGCCCCGAACCTCTTTCACAGTCACGCTGGTTCGGATCTCGATGCCCTGGGCTGTAATCTCGCGCGCCAGGCATTCGGCGCTTGCGGGATCAAGTTGATTGAACATGACTCGCGAGCTGTGTTCTAGAACCGTGACTTGGGTGTTGAAGCAGCTCAGAGCACGAGCGGTTTCCAACCCTAAGAGCCCGCCGCCGATAACCACGGTGTGGCGGGAGCGAACTTTTCTTGCCGCGAGTTTCTCAGCGTCCGCCATATCGCGGAAGGTATAAACACCATCTCGAAAGATGCCTTTGATGGTCGGCCAGCGCGGCCGCGAGCCGGTCGCTATGACTAGCGTTTCGTAACCGGTACAGGTGCCATCACTTGCGGTTACCAAGCGGTTTTCGCGATCGATTTTCTCAATAGTTACGCCATAGCGTCTTGCGATATCGAACTCATCCAAACCTTCGGTAATCGCGAAAAGATCGCTCGGTTTCACTTCACCGGCTAATAAAGAGGAAAGGCGTACACGGTCGTACGGTTTTGATTGCTCGGCGCCAAAGATGATTGTGGAGCGTTGCGGGTTTCGCTTGGCGATTGCCGTGGCGAGCGCGATGCCGACCGGACCAGCGCCGATCACTACCGTAGCGTAGGAATCGTGGGTTTTCGGGCTGCTGTATTGAATCGCTGCGCTCATCAGTATTAATCCCGATGCGGTTCGGGTGGGGTGCGACTTCATCGTCGCGTGAGCGCAGCGTTACGCGATATTGTTGCGAAGCAGCAACTATCGCGCCAACCTAAACCGTAAAGGTTATTTGCTTGAAAATGAATGAATTAGGCAGTTTTCGAATGAGGTCCCGGAATCGGTGCGATGCGCAAACCTTGTGCGCACCGGCCACCATTGCCCTATTGCTGGGCGGGGCTCGTCGCTAACTTGAGTTGGGTCGCGTCGCGATCAGAATTTCCTGAGTTTCGCTGATACCGACGGCCGCATCGCCAATTTCGCCGATCCAATCGTCCGGGCTGACTTTGGCCGCGCCGCTGCGCGCGACACGCGCACGGACTCTAACGCGTTGTTTGCCTTTGAGCGAAAAGGAAGGTGCCATGGCATCTTTTTCACTAAGCGATAATTCAAAGGGTAGATCCGCGACGCGGATCTTGCGCACAGCCAACGGTGGCCCTTGGGTTTCAATATCGTGGGCGGTGACAAAAACGATGTCGTCGCCGGCGACGTCAGCAATCGTGTCGGCCAGCACAATTCGGAGCTTGAGCCGGTGTTGGGTTGGATGAGTTTGCGACTCACCGCCAAATTGCTCGATCAGGCTAACCAGATTGCGCTTAAAGCCTGGGTCACTGGCATGCGCTAGCGCACGCCGCCACAATCTCACGGCAATTGCGCTCCGCCCGGTTTGCGCGGCCGCCATGCCCGCCATCGTCAAGGCGTTCACGTTGGTGGGGTCAATATTAAGGACCTCATCGACTAATTTCAGAACCTCAGGGGTAAGTGCGCCACCGTTCGACATCGCCAACGCATCGGCGTATTGCAGGATCGCTTCGGGATCATCGTTTGCCAACTCGTAGCGTCGTGCTGCGTACTCTTTTGCTTTGTCAAACTTCTCCATTGCCAGGTAGGTTCGTGCCAATACTGCAAGCGTTGGGAGATGTTGTGGTTCGGCGATTAATTTTTTCTCCGCCTCGACCAGTAACAAGTCGACCGAACCCTCAGGCGTACTTAAATTCGCATGCGGATTCTCGAGGGAAAACTGCGCCAGACGGGGTGCGCCTGTGAGGGCGTAAACGCCGATGGCGATGAGCGGCAGTAACAGTACTGTGATGGCTGTCGCGGTTAACTGACTTCCCAGTGCTTCTTGCGGCGCCGGTGCTCGATGCTGACTGAGACCGGCGATCGACTTTTGGATTTCCACCCGTGCTTCCTCGGCGCTCGCCTCATCGTAATCGGTGGAGACTTCATCGATTTCATTGAGCTTGGCGAATTGTTCATCGATTTCGGTTTGGGTATCGACTATTGGGACGAGCGCGCGCCGCTGCAGAAGCACCACGAATGCGATGCCGAGCGATACAAGGATCATGAGGCTCCAAACGATCATGAGAACGAATCAGTCCCTCTCGGCGCGAAGTCTGGCAAGGATCCGCTGTTCTTCGTCGTTGAGGGTGGGGGGGCGCTTATTTGAGCTTCGGGCCACGCGAGCGACGACCAGAATGGCTAGGAGCAGCATGATCGCGGGGGCAGACCACAGGGCAATGGTGCTCACTTTTAGGGGCGGATCGTAGAGGACGAAATCTCCATAGCGATCAACCAGAAATTGGCGGACTTCGTCGTCGCTGCGGCCCTCCACTAACATCCGGTGGACCAATTCCCGCATGTCTTGAGCAAGATCCGCGCTGGAGTCAGCGAGCGATTGGTTTTGGCATACCAGACAGCGCAGTTCTTCGATCAAAACCTCGTAACGGCGCTCAAGCGCCTCCGATTCGAACGCCAATGGAATATCCGCGGCGCCAACTGCCAAAGGGACGAGCATCAATATCAAAAGCGCGGATTTAAACATTCCTGTTGCTAGGGCTCGGCACGCAGGCTCGCGAGCAGTGGCAGCACCTCAGCTTTGAGCGTGTCAGCACTTAGCGGACCGATATGTTTATAACGGATGATCCCATGAGCATCCACGACGAAGGTTTCAGGGACACCGTACACACCAAGGTCGAGACCCAGCGTGCCATCGGGGTCGAAAATACTCGTCGCGTAGGGATCCCCATGTTTCGCGAGCCAGGCTTTGGCGTTGGTTTCGTTGTCTTTGTAGTTCAAACCCACGATTTCCACCTGCTTTTGTTGTGCCGCGTTAACCAGCAACGGATGCTCCGTTCTGCACGCAACGCACCAAGACGCCCAAACGTTTAGCAGTCGCGGTCGGCCTTCGAAGTGGGCGGCCGTAATTGTCGTGCGATCACGAAGCTGAGTAAGTTCGAAAAGCGGTAGTGCTTTGCCGATCAGCGGCGAGGGAACGTGGCGGGGATCTTTGGTGAGTCCGACGGCAAGAAGGGCAACGACAAGAATGAAACCGATGATCGGTAGAGCGAAGCGCACCATTCAATCAACTGGTTTTTAGCCCGGCTTCAGCGTGCGCGGGCTTTTTAACGCGCCGGCGAAAGCGGCGATCAGAAATTGCGAGCAGACCGCCAATTCCCATCAACAATGCTCCGAGCCAAATGCCGCGGACGAATGGGCGATAACTCAGACGAACGCTCCAGGCGTCGCCGTCGAGCGGCTCACCGAGCGAAATATAGACATCCCGTAACAAGGCGGCGTCGATAGCCGCCTCGGTCATCGGCATTTTTCGCACGGAGTAGAAACGCTTTTCCGC
>JBCCEV010000042.1:0-27285 GCA_039030125.1 Pseudomonadota bacterium
GCTGAACGGACGAAAAACCTGCTTTCCAGTCAGCGCCAGTTCGTTTGGTTGCATCGAAAGCTAAGCCCGCAGCAGCAGCAAAACCAATACCATCAAGTGGCGCCACCGCTGGGAAGATAGTTGCTACTCAGGATCGACCGCGACGGCGGGTAAACTCGTGTTCACCGGCAAAAACGACGGGCACTTCATCGCACTCGATGCCGATTCCGGCGATGTGCTTTGGGAATTTCAAACCGGCGCCGGCGTTAACGCACCGCCCGTGGTCTTTGAATTCGAAGGTCGCCAACACGTCGCCGTTTATGCAGCCGGCGCCTTGTTCGCCCAATCGCCGCCCGGCGATTTCGTGTGGTTGTTCTCGCTCGAGGGCGAGATGGATGAAGTGCCCGATCCACGCGGTTTAAGCGCGGCTGAAGCCCTGTTCGTCAAAAACGAGGACGTCGAAGCGGATGTGGTCGCTGGTGGCGAAGCGTATCAACGTTATTGCGGGCAGTGCCATGGCAAGGACGGACGTGGGAGTCACGGCGGTGGTGCCGACCTCACCGTTTCAGCGTTGTCGGGCGATCAGGTGGAAGCGGTGATCCATGACGGTTTAAAACAAATGCCGCCTTTCAAAAGCGTGCTTTCAGACACCCAAATCAGCAGCATCGCGCTATTCGTCAAAAGCCATTTGCAATAATTCAAGTCATATCCCTTTGCTAGGAGACCAACATGAGGCACATCCTGTTTTTCTTTTTCGCTCTGTTCATTCTCGGCTGCTCGCAAGAGTCACCACAATCTGGGACCGTATTCGACGAACAAGTTGAGGCCATCGATAAAGCCAAGGAAGTCGAAGGCCAAATCCAAGATGCCACCAAGCAACTGGACGAAGCCTTAAAGCAGCAATAGCTATCATGGAATTCAGCATCCTTTTACAGAGCAAAATCGACGAATGGCAATTCGCCGTTGATGCTGAGAACTTGGGCTACGATGCCGCCTGGTTCGCTGATAGCCAGATGATCTGGTCTGATTGCTACGCCACGATGGCGCTGGCGGCCTATCACACCAAGAAGATCCGACTCGGCACGGGTGTCTCCATTCCGGGCACCCGCATCGCCCCGGTCACCGCCCACTCCATCGCCAGCATTAACACATTGGCGCCGGGGCGGGTGTTTTTAGGGATAGGCACCGGGCATACCGCGATGCGCGTCATGGGTATGAAGCCCATGAAGGTCAAAGACTTTGACGATTATTTGCGCGTGCTTAAGGCGTTGCTAAGCGGCGATGAAGTCGACTATACCCGCGAGGGCACCACGCGCAGTATTCAGTTTCTACACCAGGACATCGAGTTCATTAATGTTGATGATCCGATCCCGATCTATGTGGCGGCCAATGGACCCAAGGCTTTAGCGATCACCGGCCGCTACGGCGACGGCTTAATCACGTTAATGGGTGAAAGCCAGAAAGTGGCACAGGCCAATATGAGCGCGATCCGCAAAGGTGCTGAGCAAAACGGGCGCACGATTGGTGATGAGTTCCACAACACCGCCCTGGTCTCACCCATTGTCATGAAAGCCGGTGAAACCCTTAAGTCCGATCGGGTTATCGATCTGGCTGGGGCTTACGCGGTGTGTATGCTGCACTACGTTTATGAAGTCTACCAATCAAGTCGCAGCGACGATGTGGTGCCGGATTTCATGCGCGGGATCTGGGAGGAGTACACCGACTACGTCGATCATATGGCGATGCCGGAAGAAAAACGCTACCGGCAAATCCACAACGGCCACGCCACGTTCTGCCCACCCGAGGAGAGGCGCTTTGTCACGCCGGAGATGATTGAGAACACTTGTTACGTCGGCAGTGCGGCGGATATTCGCGCGAAGGTCGATGAAGCAGAAAGTAACGGGATCAAAGAAATTTCAATCGTTGGATCGCTTGAGGGCTACCATGAAGTCATGAATGACTTCGCCGCAATCATTTAAGCCAGATTTAAGAGCGCAGCCGAGTGATAACCTCGCCGGCAAACAATTTCATGCTCGTGATCACATCCAGGTGACTGACGCCGGGAACATTGGTGCGGCAAATAATATGGTTGAAGCTCGCGCGTTGTTGCAGTTGTTTGATTTGCGCGAAGACTTCATCGGGATCACCGACAATCAAATGCTCGGTCAACAAATCGCCTTCGGACATGCCGCCATGCGCTTCACCATAGGCGGCGCCGACGAGTTCTAGCGCTTCTCGCTTCGATGCAGCGACAAAGACATCTCGGATCACCGGTCGCTCAACTTCTTCCGCCGCCCTGCCGGCGTTATTGAGTGCTACAACGTACGCTTGATAGCAATCAGCAACCTCATCGTGCGTCATATCAACGCCCGGCAATACGCTCAACCCTTGGGCCGCGGCCTGAGCGACACCGGCATTACTTTCCAAGTGCCACCAGATGGGTGGGTAAGGCAACTGGAGGGGGCGCGGCGTGATCGCCAAATGCGTCGTGGGTAATCCGGCACGCTGCCACGGCAGGAGATAGGGATCCTGGTAGGGCTCGACTTCAAATTCCGCTTGCATCTCGCCCGCCACGCGCGGAAAGCAGGTGTGCGCCCCCTTGAATGCAAATGCGTCGTGACTCCAGGCGCGGCGCATGAACGCTAACGCTTCCACGAACCGACTCTCGGCTTCACTCACATCAACACCAAAGGCGCCGAAGGTCTTGGCGTCGCTGACGGCCGATACTCCGCAAATCACCCGACCATTACTGAGCTGATCAAGGACGGCGTAATTCTCGACCGCGCGCGCCGGATGGTAGCTGCCTAATCTTCGATTCGCGGTGCCTAAGCGGATCCCGTGTGTGCTCGCCGCCAGCGCGCCGATCAACTCTGCCGCGGAAGCGCTCAGTCCGTTAGGCGCGAACGGTGCATCGGCGAACAAACAGCTATCGTAGCCCAAATAATCGGCCAGCTCGACCTGTTCCAGTATTTGGTTCAACACCGCCGGTGCGTGTTGTTCGCCACGGTTTGAGAAATCAAAATACAGTCCGGTACGCATAGCCGTTACAGACTCGTTTGCTTAAAGTGCGGAATGACTTCGCGCGCGAACAACTCGATTTGCTTGAATAAGCGTTCCTTCTTCTGACTCATGTGCATGATGCGCGGCATGAAATGGGTGTAGGGAACCGCCTCGCGATAACGTTCAATTTCACGGATCACGTGCTCTGGCGTACCCACGAATGATGCGGCGATGATTTCCTTGAACACCGGATCGGCCAGCATCTCGCGACGGCTGCCGCTGGCCTCAGGGACATAGCCGTAAGCCACATATTGCTCCTCATACATCGGCAGCAGATCTTCATCCATGATTTGTAGCGCTTCTTCTTCGGTCTCGGCGATACAAATGTCGCGAAACAGGCCAAGCTGAATCTTATCCTCGCTGTGGCCACTATCACGCAGCGCTTGTTTATAGATTTCGACGTTCTCGGCGAAGGTCTCAATACTCATTGATGGGCCTTCCCAAAAGCCCAATCCAGCACGCCCGATATTGCGCGCCTGTTGATGCGAGCGATTCGCGCCCACCCACATTGGCGGTCCTGGTTGTTGCAAGGCTCCCGGATTGAGTCTTACGTTGCGGTAGGAAAAGAATTCGCCCTCGTGAGAGAAGGTCTCGCCACTAAACGCTTTCTCCATCACCTGGCAGGCTTCATAGAAGCGCTTACCGCGTTTCTTTTTCTCGATATCAAGACCTTCGAATTCTTCGGGTCGATAACCCGGAGCAAGGCCCAAAATCACACGGCCGTTGGAGATGTTATCGAGCGTCGCGATTTGCTGCGCTTCGCGTAACGGGTCATGCAAACCCAACAGCGAAGCGCCGGTCCCTAAACCGATCTTCGAGGTGCGCCGGGCGATAGCCGCAAGCACTGGATAGAGATCCGGGCAATAACCGTCATACCAGAAGTGGTGCTCGGTGAGCCAAAAGGAGTCGAAGCCTACGGATTCCGCAAACTCGGCGTGTTCCACAACTTCGTCATAGAGCCCGCTCCAAGCGCGCGGATGTACGCGCGGCGATTGCATGCCATAAAGGCCGAGCCAAAACTCCATTGCAAATGATCCGGGTTTTATTCTTCGACGTCGATGGTGATCAGCGAGCTGCCGTCCGGTTGTACCACCAGCGTGTCACCCGGATTAACCACCACCGTAGTGGTTGGGAACTCAACGATCGCGGGACCGTGTAGCTCATCGCCCGCGGCCAAGGCTTCGCCCGCGTAGATGGCGGTCATCACTTCGGCGTTGGCAGCAGCCATGTAGGCCATGCGGTTGCTGGTTGGTTTCGCCGGACCCCCCGATTCGCTGCCCAAGCGTCCGGCTGGGGCCTCACGCACGCCGGTTGCCGTTACGCGCCAGTGAATGCATTCAATCGGTTGATCGGGCATGGCGTAGGTAAAGCGCTTGTTGTGCTCGGCATGAAAATCCATCTCTAGCTGACGGAGGAAATCATCGTCGATGACGCCATCGGGTAGCGTCACGGTCAGATTGTGCACCTGGCCTGGATAACGCGCTTCGAGATGACGAGAAAAGGCGATTTCTTCCGCCTTAAAACCATCCGATTCCAGTTGCGCACGGCCCTCGGCAATCAAATCCTCGAAAACCGCGGTGATGTCAGACTCAACACCCTTGGTGTTGGAGTAGCAATGCGAAAGTTTGACGTAGTCATGACGCACCGGGGTGACCGCCATACCGAAAGCACACAGACCACCGGCGGAGCGCGGCACCAAAACCTCCGAGATCTTGAGCATGCGCGCAAGCTCCGCCGCGTGCAGGCCGCCAGCACCGCCGCCGGCGACCATCACGTAATCACGCGGATCGATACCCCGCTCAATTGAAACGGCACGGATCGCGGTCGCCATATTCGAATTGACAATGGTGATGATCCCGGCCGCCGCGGTACTCACATCAAGCCCTAAAGGTGATGCGACATGACCGTCGATCGCTTTAACAGCGAGGTCCATATCCAATGAGCGACGCCCACCGAGAAACGCACCGGCCGCCATGCGACCGGTAACCAGATTGGCGTCGGTCACTGCTGGCGCTTCGCCGCCGCGGCCATAACAGGCTGGCCCAGGTTGCGAACCCGCGCTTTGCGGACCCACGCGCAGCGAATTACCGCTGTCGATCCAGGCAATAGAGCCCCCACCGGCGCCCACCGACAATACCTCGACGCCATTAACACCAATCGGCTGATCGGCGACTTTGATATCGCTCGACATCACCGCTTCGCCGTCGCGTAGCAGACATACATCGAAACTGGTGCCGCCCATATCTACGACAATCAATTTATCCGGCGCCTTGGTGCGCGACGCGTAATGCGCACCCGCCGCCGGTCCTGCGGCCGGGCCCGAAGCAACGGCATTAACGGGGCGCGCCAGCAATTCAGGGACGCCCGCGCAACCGCCATTGACCTGCATAATCAAGGGGCGATGCGGTAAACCGCCCTTGCCCATTTCTTCTTCGAAGGCGCGCAGATAGTCGCCAATGATAGGCGCGATATAGGCACTCAAAATCGTCGAGGACGTGCGTTCCCATTCACGAATTTCGGGCAGGATCTCCGATGAGCACACCACATCCACGCCGGGCAGCTCTTCACGCACGATTTCAGCCGCGCGCTGCTCGTGTGAATCATCGATGATGGACCATAAGAATGCGACCGCGACAGCTTTGACATTATGTTTGCCCAGTTCGCGCGCCGCTTCGCGTACCGCATCTTCATCTAATGGCATCACCACCGAGCCATCGGCGCCAATGCGCTCGGGCACACCCAAACGAAGATAGCGCGGCACAAAGTCCGCGGGTTTCTGTAGATGCACGTTGAACCGTTCGGGCTTCGCGCCTTTGCCTAAATGGATAACGTCACGAAAACCTTCGGTGCACAGCAAGCCAATTACTGGCCCGTTGCGTTCGATCAACGCATTGGTCGCCATGGTTTGACCGTGTACGAGGAATTCAGTGCTTTCGAGCAACGACTCGACGCTGGTGTCAATTTCTTTGGCAATACCCGCCAGTCCTTGGGTGATCGCTTGCAGGGGTTGCGTGGGCGTGGAGTCTTCTTTGTAGACAAGGAACTCACCACTGTCTTGCAGGAGGACGACGTCGGTAAACGTACCGCCAATATCAATGCCGATGCGATTGGCCATGTTTTTTTCTTATCCTTCCTCGCTGAAGTGCTCAGCGATGGTGGGGGCTTCGATATAGCGGTCGCCATCGCGCATGTTGCAGTCAACCCATTTACCGGCGCCGGGTTCGACCGGATCGATCATGCCCGCTTCCTGCGCGCGCAACTCGGCGCGTTTTTTCTCGGTCGCACCGACATCAACGGTGCGCTCAAGGTCGTCGTTGAGAACAACACCGAACTCTTCGCGACCTTTTGCTTCGCTGAACCAACCATCACGGATATTGGCCCGAACGACTTCCGCATCACGATCAACCGGGTTACCCCAACCACCGCCGCCGGAAGAATATGCGGTCCAGGACTCGCCCGGTTTGACCATCGTCTGTCCAGCGACTGAGATATAAGTACGCGCACCATCTTCATGTTCGATAAAGATACCGCCACCGGGTGACATCCGTCCGCCATTCACACCGTGCGGGGGATTACGAGAACCCTCACCAAAGCCAACCGCTTCCATTTCGCCGGCGACCGGTCGATAGCGCGTGCGCGTGCCTGCCCCGCCGATCCATTGCCCGGCGCCCATGGAATCAGTTTCGATTTCGTTGAAATCAATGCGTAAGGGATAGAGCAACTCAACCTCCTCCACGGACGCTGACGTGAGGCCGCCCATGCCTGCAATCGTGCCAATCATGGGCCAACCATCGGCGTCCTTGGCGCCACCGCTGCCGCCCATGCCGTTAAACAACATGCAGCCCCACTCCTTGCCGTTGCGGTTATCGATACCACTGAAGTTCGGCATATGGCCGGCGTGACAAGAACCGGCCGGCACGCGCTCAGGGATCGCCTCGGCCATGGCAATGTTGATCACATCGTGCATGGGATCGGCCGGATTGGTCGTCGCCCCGCCGACGGCGGCTGGAAACTCGGCCTTGGTAATTGTGCCAGGCTCGCCGTCGGCCTTGATGTGTTGTAACACGCCGTGGTTGTGCGGAATATCGGCATCGATGTAGTACAGGAACGGCGTGGTCGCCGTTGCCATTCTCACGGCGTGGGTGGCGTTAAACGAACCGGTAGACGGCGGACCGCCGGAGTACATCACCGAGACGCTGGTGCCTTTCTTGGTGATGGTGGCTTTAATGGGGATATCAACGGCGCCGTTGCCGTCTGTATCGGTCCAGGTCAGCCCTTCGTAGGTGCCGTCGGGAATACTGTGGAACTGCTCGGACGCTCGATGATCCGCATACTCCATCAAGCCATCGCTATAGCGCACGACTTCATCACGACCGTACTGCTCGCAAAGCTCGATGAGGCCGCGTCGCGCGACACCACAGGCGCCGAGCTGCGCGCGCAAGTCACCGTGCAAGGCGTCGCGATAGCGAACATTGGCAAGATAAAGCTCGGTGATGTCATGGCGCTCTTTGCCTTGATCGATGAGCTTCGTGGGCGGGATCACGATCCCTTCTTGGAAGATGGTTCGGGCCGCCGGCACGATGCTAGAGGCTTCGGCGGCACCACAATCGAGCTGATGGCCGCGGGCGACCGTCCAGAAGACATGTTTGCCGTCGACGAAAACCGGTTGCGCGGTGACCAAATCGGGAATGTGCGTGTTGCCGCGATAAGGATCGTTCGCCATGAACACATCGCCGTCGTGAATGTCGCCTTGAAAAACATTCACAACCTCAACCAACAACTCGCGAATGCTGTTGCAATGGATCGGCAAACATTCAGCCATGGTGACTTGGCGGGGCCCGCTCTCGTGGGCGTCATAAATCATGCAGGAGTAATCGCGGGCCAGAGCAATGACCGAGGTCCAGGCAGTTTGCTCCATGGCCAGAGTCATTTCCTGACCAATGGCTTCAAATCGATTGCGGATCACGCTGAAGGTAATCGGATCAAAATCGGTCGCGCTACCTTCTTTCATTACGGTCGCCATGGCGGGCACCTCTACAGTCGAACAGAACCCTCCATTCTCCTCGGTTGCTTTTTTGAGTCAATCACTTAGATTGCACCGCCTGCCCCATTAAAGCGCGGAGGAGGTCGGCAATGCCCCAGGATCGGATGAAAATAGGCTTGATGCTGCCGCAAGCCGACGGCATGCGCGGCCCCGGCGTGCGCGGCTGGGACCAGGTGAGCGCGATGGCCAAACAGGCCGAGGACGTCGGTTTTGATTCCTTGTGGCTGGTGGATCACCTCATATATCGGCTCGAAGGCGAAGATAAAGCCCGCGGCTACTGGGAAGGCTGGTCGCTATTAAGCGCGGTCGCGGCCATCACCAGCAAGGTGGAACTAGGCACCTTGGTGCTGGCCATGGGCTGGCGCAACCCGGCATTGCTCGCGAAGATGGCGGACACGGTTGAGGAGATCAGCGGTGGGCGCTTGATCTTGGGCTTGGGTTCGGGCTATCACCGTTATGAATACGACGCCTTTGGCTTCCCGTTTGACTACAAGGTCAGCCGCTTTGAGGAAGCGATACAAATCTTGCACGGCTTGCTGCGCACCGGCGAAGTCGATTTCGAAGGCAAATTCCACAGTGCGCGCGAGTGCGAACTCACGCCGCGAGGCCCGCGCGCCGAAGGCCCCCCAATTCTCATGGGGACGGTAAAGCCACGCATGATGGCGTGCATGGCGAAATACGCGGACTACTGGAACGCCTACTACGATGACACGCACAACAAAGTGTCCGGCATCGAGAATCTGCGACCCGTTGTCGATGAGGCCTGTGAGAAAGAAGGGCGGGACCCCGCGACCCTCAAGCGCACGGTAACAGCCTTGGTCGCCGACTCAACGGCCGATCCGTGGTGGGACAAACTGCCGACGGACAATTGGGTTGAACAAGGCCCGTTGAAGCCGTTGCAGGGCGATCCGGAAACCATTGCCGAAGGCTTAGCCGCCTATCACGAGGCCGGGATCGATCACCTACAGGTGTGTCTTGAGCCCACCAACTTGCAGACCATTGAAGAATTCGCGCCGGTGCTGGACCTCGTCGCTAAAGCGACCAGTGTCTGAACGTTCGGTTGCCAGGGAATCAGGATCTGCGATAGCCAATCGATTTCATCGGAGCGACGCGCAGCGCTAAATTTGGTGCAATTGGCCGCCGCTTGTTCAAACACCAATTTGGAGCTGCCACACCGTGAGCATTGAGATCGTGCCGGCCGAGGCGGGCCGTGTGGAAGAATATGACGGCCGGCTCCGCAATCTAATGCACACCACCGGCGCCACCATCCGCGACTATCAAGCTCCGAAATTTTTTCAAATACGGCTTGCCTTCGCATTTGACGATTGCGCTCGACTTTAAATCGTTGTGAGACAGATTGAGAAAAAAGTGCGGCCTTAGGGCATTTGCTGCAATTAATTGCTGAACTACGGTGATCAAACGGATCGAGACAGTACTGAGGCAACCCAACCCACGGATCTTTATCGTCACGTTTTCGATCCTGGCTTTAGAGTTGGCTTTCATTCGCTGGGCGGGTGGACAAGTACAGATCTTTGCCTACTTTGGAAATCTTATTCTCATCGTTGCCTTCCTGGGACTTGGATTAGGTGTCGGTTTCGGTCGGGGTGGAAAGTCAAAACTCTCTGGCGCGTACCCCTGCCTCACCGTCGTTTGCTTGATATTTGGCTTTTCCGAACACCTCGGTATCGCCAATCTCCGCTTCCCCGACCCTTCCGTTTCGTTGTGGGGTTCGGAAGTTGCAGTGGGTGCCGGCAGCACGACATTCAATCTCCTCGTCTTTATTGCATTGGTCGCCTCGATTGCCGTGATATTCACTCTCCTTGGAAGCGAGCTGGGAGCGCAATTCGCGCGGTCCAAGGAGAAAAGCGTGGACGCTTATCTCGCAGATCTTGCAGGTTCTCTTGCAGGTACCATTTGTTTCACCGGGCTGACTTTACTGAGCCTGTCACCGCCCGCTTGGTTTATTCTTGGTCTGCTCCCGTTACTGCTCCTACAACCCCGGTTCCTTAACTTCATCTTAGTCGCGATTGCGCTACTCGCGTGCCATGCCTCGACCGGCGGCGCGATCTATTCTCCCTATAACCGCATCGAGATCAGTGGAATATCAAACAATAGTCGGGTGATCACGGTCAATCGTGATTTTCATCAGTACATTCACGATCTTTCGGACGCATCGATTGCGGCTGCGCCGACGCTGTCGAAAGCCAGAACCATTTACGATTTACCGTTCGCGATCGCCACTAATAAGGGATCTGCGGTCGTCGTTGGTGCAGGTACAGGCAATGACGCACAGGCCGCGCTGCGCAACGGTTTTTCGAAAGTTACCGCAGTCGACATTGACCCGTTCATTCTGGAAATCGGGCATGAGCTCCACCCGGAAGGCCCTTATAAAAGCCCGAAGGTGGTCACCGTCGCAGAAGATGCAAGAGCGTTCTTCAAGCAGTACCAAGGACCAAAGTTCGACGCGGTGGTTTACGGCCTGCTTGATTCCCATGCAATGGTCTCCTCCCTTTCCACCATCCGCCTGGATAATTTCGTTTATACCAAAGAGGCGATCAGTGAAGCGTGGCAACACGTCAAACCCAGCGGTCATTTGGCCGTCGGCTTCAGCGTATTCGCCGGTGATTTCATCGCCGAGCGAATCTACCGGATCCTCCACGATGCAACCGGTGTCGAGCCGGTGGCCTTTTTCCATGCCTACAACTTTGGCGCGACCTTCGTTATATCAAGGGAGAACCGCGAAGCGATCGCCGGGAGGCTAAGCTCGCTTGCGGGCAAAACTCCGATCAAGTTTCTTGAGCTTTCCGAAGTGAGCGAGAGACAGAGAGTGCCAAGCGATGATTGGCCGTACCTTTATGTGCGCCCTGGTGCTTTCCCATGGCTGTACGTGCTCGTTCTCGGGATCATTGTGCTCAGCGCCGTGTTCATTATTCCGCGCGCTTACGGGGCATCAAAAACGGATAGGAGTTTCAATTTCCCGATGTTTTTTATGGGGGCGGCGTTCCTACTTCTTGAAACCCGGGGGATCACCGCTTTATCGCTCCTGTATGGATCGACGTGGATCGTCAATGCTTTGGTCTTCATCGGGATCCTCACGATGGCCTTAGCCGCCACATTCCTGGTGCGTCGCGGCCATACCTATCACCCGAAAACACTCTTTATTTTGTTGTTCGTGGCGACCCTTGCGTTGTGGCAGTTCGATTTGAACCTGCTCAATGCCTTACCGCTAGAAATACGCGGTGTCGTTGGGGGGCTGATTCATGCAATACCCATATTTTTTGCCGGACTTTTATTTCCTGTGCTTCTAGCGCGTTCCGTGGATCCTGCCGCAGCTTTGGGAAGTAACTTGCTCGGCGCTGTTTTTGGTGGGTGCCTTGAATACCTCAGTATGGTGATTGGACTTAGCGCCCTTGTCGGCATTGCTTCAGTTTTTTATCTACTCGCGATGTTGTGTGCGTCTGAATCACCGCGACATACAGCTTAGTTGTCGCGAGATCTTATCGCTTATACTTCAAAAAATTATCTAAGGGGAACATTATGTCGAATACGCAACGCGCTCGCGATTTCATCGCCAAGTGGGAAGCCCGAGATGTCGACGGGATCATCGATACGTTCAGCGACAACCCGGTGTACCACAACATGCCAATGGACCCGCTCACCAGCAAGGAAGCCATTCGTGCTTTTATCGAGCCGTTCATGGCGCCAGTGACTGATGTGGAGTGGCAAATCCATTTCATTGCCGAGGATGACAAGGGTGTAGTCATGACGGAGCGTGTTGATTCATTTGCCTTTGGCGACAAACAGATCTCCTTGCCGGTGATGGGTACGTTCGAGTTCGAAGGCGACAAACTCGTGCGGTGGCGCGACTATTTTGATCTCCGCGATTTTGAAAACCAAATGGCGGCATTGCAGGGTTAGACGCGATGAAATTCGGTCTGCGCTATTGCAATACCGGTCCCTACGTCGAACCCGGCGCCGCCATAGAGCTGATTCGCTCTGGCGAGGAAGCCGGCTTCGAGTCGGCGTGGACCGTCGAGCACACGGTCGTGCCGGCCAACTATGCCTCGCCCTATCCGTACGCCGCAAACGGCAAGATGGCAGGCGGGGTCGATGATATACCGCTCCCCGATCCACTCATTTGGATGGCCTATGTGGCGAGCGCCACGACCACGATCAAACTTGCGACCGGGATTTTAATCCTCCCGCAGCACAACCCGGTGGTTGTCGCCAAACAAATCGCATCACTGGATTACATGTCGCGGGGGCGGATGATTTGCGGGATCGGCGTAGGCTGGCTCAAAGAAGAATTCGACGCGCTGGGCGTACCCTTCGAGCGGCGCGGCGAGCGCTGCGAAGAATATATTCAAGCGTTGCGCGCCTTATGGGGCGATGATATCCCCAACTTCAACGGCGAATTCGTCTCTTTCGAAAACGCTTATTGCCGGCCTCAACCGCTGAATAAAAACGTTCCAATTATTATTGGCGGACAATCAAAAGCCGCGGCTCGGCGCGCCGGGCGCGTGGCCGACGGATTTTTCCCAGGGCGCGAAGCCCCGGCCGATTTGATCGCATTGGCCAAGTCCTCGGCGATAGAGGCTGGCCGCGATCCCAATGAGATCGAGATCACCGCTGGCATGCCTAACGATCTCAAAGATCTCAATGACTACGCGAGGCTTGGGATCACGCGGGTGCTTGTGCCGGTTAGCGCCCTTACAGGACTGGATGTTGCGATAAGCAGCCCCGAGGATGCGTTGAGTTGGAAATCGCGGATCGAGGACTTCGCCTATCTATAACGATCGTCGCACGGCGCCGGTGATTCGGCGGGCAGTTCTCTCAATCAGTAAAGATATCGAGCGGCAATAACGCCGAGACCACAAAGTTCGGGACATCGACCATCTCCGCGATGCGCAAATCCACGGCGACCGAGCAGATCGCGTAGGCCTGCTGCGGTGTGTAGCCTCGTTCGTCCACTAAGTGATCGATCATATTGAGCAGGGCATTGCGCGCGGCCAGGGTTGCATCCTCGGAGTGCGCGACACCATCACGAGATACCGACTGTCCGGTGGTGGCGAAAAACCGCTTGGGCGCGGCCATCTCGGGACTCGTGAAGTAGTCCTCGCAATAGAACTGCACGTCCTTGATATTGCGCTTCGTGGCGGCACCCTTGAGCAGATTGAACGAGCCATAAAAAGTGGCGCCCATCTCCACCGCTGTGCCACAACTTTCATTGTCACCTTGGGCAAAGTGCGCATCGCCCACGGAAAACAACGCGCCCGGAACATAAACCGGGATCCGCACGGTGGTGCCGGCGGTCAGTTGTTTAATGTCGAGGTTACCGCCCGTTTCGTGGGGTGCGACGGTGCGGATGGCCTTCGAACAAATGCCATGATCACTCGGTACCGCGTCGGCACCATCGGGCAATAGTACGGCACCACCACGCTCAAGGAGATCTTTCTCTCGCTGGTTAATTTCCTCCAACAACTCGTGTGACGGGGCGGTCCCGATCACGCCCATGAAGGGCGCGCCCGGGATCCTCACCCCGGGCAAATCATCAGAGACCGCAAAGTTGTCCGCGATAGTCCAGCGAATGATGTGCGGTTCGGTGTAGATGTCGCGCAAGTAACCAAAACCGGGAACCTGCACCGTAAAGCCGAATGGTTGCGGCGTGACTTCGTGGATTTTCACTTCCAGGATATCGCCCGGCTCCGCGCCGTTGACGTAAACCGGCCCGGTGAGCGGATGAACGACGTTTAAATTTGCGTTGGCGACATGCTCAACGGTCGAGCTTGAGCTGAACTGTCCGTCAAAAGCGTCGAGCGTCTCAATACCGACAATTTGACCGGGGTCGACTTCGGCGACCGGCTTGATGTCCGGATGCCAGCGGTTGTGTCCCAATTCGGGTTGATCGCCCAGCGCTTTGCCGCGATCGATTTGAATCATCTCATCAGGCGTGGTCGACATGTCGTATCCCTCTGGCTGCGATTGGTCGAATGATTAACTCGGCGGCGGACCTTCTTCGAAGGGCACCATCTTTTGAATATTGAGCGTGAGATGCTTGATGCGCCAAGCGTCGGCGGCGCGCACGAAGTCCGCATCGTAGGTCGCGCCCATCCAGCGGTTTTGATCGCCTTGCTCTTCACGCATGGTCATAAGCTCCCACAGCCACCAGCTCACCTTAGCCGCGTCGAGCGATGCATTCAGATCGATGATAGGTGTGGCGGGAAAATGCAATGACCAAATGATTTTCTCTTTGCCGATAGTCGCCAGTTCAGCGACGATCGAGTCACGGCCCTCAAAACGGCCAAATCCAATCGCCTCCCACACCGCATCTTCGGTAAAAATTTTCCCCATCTCGTCTGGATCGTTGAAGTCATCGCCGGCCTTGGCATATCGCGCGATGACGTTACGGATCTTCTCGTTCGCCACCAGCCAGGCGACCTGCGCTTCCAGTGGATCGGTCATCGTCGAATGGAGCTAGTGTTCGCTCTCGCCGTGAACGGCTATGAAGCGCCGTTCTTCGAAGCTATAGGGAACGTTGGGATCACCCTGGTAGAGTTCAACATTGGGGGCAATCTCGGCAACCATTAGCGCCAGATCATAGAGACGTTCGCTATCTTCAGGCAGCGCGCCCAGTGCAAAACCATCGGCGTGATCGAGAATGGCTTCGACGCGCGGGGACACAGCTTCGTAGAAGGCAGTAATTTCTTCCTTACTTGAGGCCAGACGTTTATCCCAACGCGCATTCTGAGTGGCGAGTGACCACTCATCGACCCAAGTTTCTAAATCACCAAAACCATCCGGCAGAGCACCACTCACGCTTCACTGTCCAGATACTTATCCAGCACGTGATAGCCGTGGCGCACGAGAATTTCTTCGTCCTGCAGGTGCAATTGCTTTTTAGCACCCGAGCGCAGCGCGTAGAAAGTACCTTCCATCGTTGCGGTGTCTTCAAGCCAGGCGTTGCGCTGCAAGCACACCGCCGCTTCCATGGCCCAGCGCTCGCTGTGCGTGGTGGGCGCGCGGGTGTAGTACTTCCCTTCCCACAAGCATTTGTCGTGCGAGATTGGCCAGAACTGATGGGTAAACCAAATCCCTTCAGCCACGTGCAAGAGCCAGTTCGGAAAGAACACCGAAAGTTCGAACGAAAAATCGTCCCGAGATTCATCATTGATAGTTGGCGGCAGCGTCGTGCCATTCACGTTGTTAACCAACGATCCGCGGGCGCGTGTTTGCGAAAGCGTCGCCATTGGCGGCCCATCACGGGGCGGGTTGAAGCAAATCGCGGTAGTCCGATGGTCGCCCAATAGTTTCACCATCTGCAAGCCGGTTGAGAACGTACCCGGGAATGACCCCGCATGGATGGTGTTGACGTGATAGGCCTCGGCAAAGGCATCGACACCGATCTTCCAGTTGCAGTTCAAATAAGTGTAGTAGGTGTGTTGATAGGTCAGCTCATGATAGGGATAGCCGGTGAAATGCTGCCCCATGTCGCCGAGATACTCCTGTAAGCCGACATCCGGATCCTCTGCGAAATTAATAAAGACAAAACCTTCCCAAACCTCGCAACGGATTGGGGTGAGGCCATTGTCTTCCTTGCAAAACTCGGCGTGGAAGCAATCTTGGTTTTGCACGCCGACGAGTTCGCCCTTATCGTTGTAGGACCAGGCATGAAACCGGCACGAGAACATGCCTTTCTTGCCAAAGTTATCCCATTCGCCCTCTGGCACGACCACCGTATTGCCGCGGTGGGAGCAAACATTATGAAATGCACGGATCACCCCATCCTTACCGCGGATGAGCAGCACGCCCGCGCTCGCAAAATCGAGCTGCTTGAGTTTGTAGCAACCAGGCTCGGGAAATTCCTCGACGCGGCCCATGCACAGCCACACGCGCTTAAAGACCTTCTCGACCTCTTGCTCAAAAACGCTGGGCGAAATACAGGGTTCGCTTGAGACCGGCCCGGTACCCAGCCACGGGTACTTGCTTGCCCAACGCTGTTCTTGAACCCTGGCTGCGCACATGGGTGCTCTCCCCGATCATTAGACTGGTAGATAACGGGCTACAATTGTGCCACAACGCGCGCGCGCGATCGCAATCAACGCGCCCAATGATCCCGATTCAGCATCGGGGAATGGCCCCAAAAAAGCACAACCTGAAAAAGCAGCAACGGACAAGACATGACTGAGATACCGCATTTTCGCGACGCCGCACCCCATCATTTGCGCCTCGGCCTGTTTAGCGCCAACTGTAAGGGCGGCCTCGCGATCTCAACCGCGCCGGGCGGTTGGGACGCGACTTGGGAGAATAATATTGCGTTGGCCAAGATGGCCGACCAGCGCGGACTGGATTTTCATTTGCCGGTGGCACGCTGGCACGGCTCGGGCCATTCCTCAGGCTGGATGGACGAGTCCATCGATCCGATCGCCTGGTCAAGTGGGATCCTTGCGGCGACTGAACGCATGCATGTCTTCTCAACCATGCACGTTGCCATGCATCACCCGATTGCTGCGGCCAAAGCCTGCGCTAGTGCCTCACTGATTGGCAACGGGCGCTTCGGTTTGAACATGGTCTGCGGTTGGAACAAGCCGGAATACGATATGTTCGGTTTTCGTTTTCTCGAAGATCACGTCGAGAAATATGAACATGGTCAAGAATGGTTCGACATTGTCGAGAAGATCTGGTCGGTGGAAGACGCGTTTGATCATGACGGCAAGCATTGGCAGCTTTCGGATGTCCAGGGTTCACCCAAGCCTGCGGGGGGTCGCCCGATCATTGTGAACGCCGCGGCGTCCGATGATGGCCGTGCATTCGCGGTACGCAACTGCGATTACCTCCTTACCGTATTTCCCGAAATCGATCAGGCCGGGCCCATCGTGAACGACATGAAGGCGAAGGCGCAAGCTATCGGCAAGGACATCAAGTCCATCGGTATTACCGCTGTAGTGTGCCGGCCAACCATGAAAGAGGCCCAAGAGTTCGACGAGTATTACTCCAACGAATGCGCCGACTGGGAGTGCGTGGATTACAACCTTAAGCTGGTGGGTTTGTATGGCGGGCACATGCCCGCCGACGTTCTGCAGCTTTATCGGCGCCGTTTCGCGCAGGGATTTGGTGGCTATCCGATCGTAGGCGATCCCGATCACGTGGCAGCACAATACGCCAAGATCCAAGCCGCCGGCGTCGATGCCTGCACGATGACCTTTTTTAACTACCTCGAAGAGCTGCCATATTTTTGCGACGAGGTACTCCCCCGCCTGGAGAATCTCGGGGTACGCCAGCCGGTGATCGGGACTTAAACGATGGGGCAAAAAATCCGCATGATTTTCCCGGTCCCACTGAGCGATGAGACACGGGGACTCATCGAATCCCAAGTTCCAGAAAGCCTGGTGAACTCACCCGACTTCGAAGTTGAGTTCGTCGGTTCCAAACGCATGATGAGTCTCGCCAACTCCTACTATGACCTCTACATCATGGAGGCCATTTGCCTGGAGGCGGGACTCAAGGCCCAAGACGACGGCTGCGCGGCGGTGTGTATCAACACCGTTTCGGATTCGGCGCTTTATGCGTTGCGCTCGCGCCTCAGCATTCCGGTGATCGCCCCTGGCCAAGCGGCGTTCCACACCGCTTGCATGCTGGGCCACAAGTTTTCAATCCTGACCATGTGGGCGCCTTGGATCCCAATGTACGAGAAAACCCTCAAGGAATATGGGCTTACGCACCGCCTGGCGTCGATACGTCACATCAACACGCGACCCGATGTTGAAGAGCTGCTGATGGGCAAGGAAGACATCGTGTTCGGCAAGCTCGAAGAACAGGGCCTTGCCGCCATCGAAGAAGACGGCGCCGAGGTGATCGTGATCGGCTCAACCACCATGCATCAGTCGCATGCCTATCTTGCTAAAAAACTGCCGGTGCCGGTGATCAATCCCGGCGTGCTGGCCTACAAGCTCTGCGAAATGCTGATTGCCTTGGGTCTCTCGCATTCGAAGCTGGCATTCCCAGATCCAGAATTGCTACAGGATGAGGCACTTTTTCCCTGACTCTGGAACTTGCGGTAATTCGCCACAAAGTTGAAGCAGACCGATTGTTAACAATCGTTGACGCTGACAAACTGTGTTAGACGAATTCATCACTAAGGGCTGGTGACATGCGATTGGGGATCCCGACCGTCCTAGCGGTTTCGCTCGTTGCGGGGTTGAGTGTGCAAGCTGCACCCGTGCAACTGAGCTACACCGTCACCGCAAGCGATTTCCGGGATTCCAACTCAAATCCGCCGCCGGCACCAACGTCAACGTTGGTGACCGGCTCGTTTTCGTTCACTTTCGATGATTCGATCCTTAGCGGTCAAACTGGGTTAACACTGGATTCCGTTATTGGTTTTGATATCACTAGAAATGACGGCCAAGTCATCGATTTTGATACCACGAACACCTTGGTAAGGATCGAATTCCTGAACCCCGACACGCGCCGCATCACATTCGGCGGGGCGGTCAACGGCGAACAAAGCATGGTGGGACTCACGGATCCGGGTGATTTCCGCACGGCATTCGACGTGTCAATCAGCAACAGCTACATGGTCGCCAATATTCTGCCGCCCCCTGGGGGCTTCACCTTCCAGACCGCGGTCGATCCGTTCTACGACGCATTTAACTATAGCGTCGTCGGACAACAGGTCTCGCCTGCTGCGGTGCCGCTGCCCGGCGCCATCGTGTTACTACTGTCCGGTTTACTGACGTTACGGCAAGCCGGTAATCGCCGCTAACCGATCGTGGCGCCGCCATCAATGACGAAGTTCTGACCGGTGGTAAAGCTACCCGCGCGCGAGGCCAGATAAACCGCGATCCCGGAGATTTCCTCGGGCTCGCCAATCCGCCTTAACGGATCGCGGACGGTGCGCTCCGCTAAAATATCAGGGTTCTCCCACAAAGCGCGCGCGAAATCCGTGCGCACCAGGCCCGGCGAGATCGCGTTGACACGAATGTTGTGAGGACCGTATTCGTAGGCGAGATTGCGGACCAATTGCAGGTCCGCAGCTTTGGAAATGCAGTAAGCGCCAAGTTTGCCATGGCCACGTAAGCCGCCAATCGAAGAGACAATGATAATCGAACCATCCTTGTGCTCCACCATCTCGGGCAACACCATTTGGGCGAGCCAATGATTGGCCATGATATTAACGTCCAAAATCTTGGCGAACGCATCATCCGGCAATTCACTCATGGATCCGTAAGCGGGATTGACCGCCGCATTACAAACCAAAATGTCAATCTTGCCGCACTGTTCTCGGGTCCGAGCAACCAGCCGCTCTAACTGGTCTTTGTGAGAGATATTCGCAGCGATAGCGATCGCGCCACCGGGCAGACCCTCAAGCTCAACGTTAATTGCATCGGCTACTTTCTTGCACGCGTCCTCTTTACGGCTCGAAATAACGACTTGAGCGCCGTGCCGCGCAAACTCCAGGGCGATCGCACGGCCGATCCCTTTACTCGAACCCGTAACCAACGCGCACTTGCCCGTTAAATCAAATAACTCACTCGTCACGGTAGCGCGCCTTTTCTTCGTTAAAGTTGTAACCAGGTGCTGAGCAGCGCAGTCACCGCCTGCGGCTGCTCCATCGTTGACATATGGCCGCAGTCCTCGATAACACTTAACAGTGAGTTGGGGATGAGCGACGCCATTTCTTCATGCATTTCCAAGGGCGTAATCGCATCCGCCCGGCCGCAGACGATCAAGGTTGGCAGATCGTAGCTGCCGAGCGCGCCGCGGGCATCAGGGCGGCCAATGAGGGCGGTAATTTGACGTTCAAACGCCGCCGCCCCGATGGAGCAGGCCATCCCGACAATGGCGTTTGTAAGCGGTGCATCTGCGAGTCGACTGGGATGCACGAGATTGGGCAATAAAGTCAATGCAACCTCAGCCATTCTTCCTGCTGCGCTTAACTCAAGGAGTAAGCGCCGACGCTCGGTTTGCTCGGGGAGGTCAGCTCGTGCGTTGGTGTCAAGCAATGCCAAGCGCTCGATGCGCTCGGGCGCGATGCGCATCATTGCATTCGCGATGATGCCACCCATCGACAGGCCGCAAAGGGCGAAACGCTCAGGAGCTTGTGCCAACGCGGATTCGGCTAAGCCCGTGATCGAATCAGCCTGAGTCACGTTTGCGACCATGCAATTGGCAACCGCACTCAGGTGAGCGAGTTGGTGTTCCCATAACAACTCATTGCACAGCAGGCCAGGAACGAATACCACGTGCGGCTTAGCCATCGGTAATGATCTTCAGATGCTCTGTTTATAGAAAGTAAATTCCATTTCCACCGCCGCGTTAAGCGGTAATGCACTCACGCCCACCGCGGTTCTCGCTGGGAGGTGGCCATCGGCGGCGAAGACCGCTTCCCATGCGCTATTGATAGCTGGGAAAGCGCCAAAATCCGCCGTGAAGATCGTGACGCTCATCAGCTCATCGAGCGTCAGGTCGAAATCGGGCAACGCGGTGAGGAGGTTCTCCAAGATCTTAGCCGTTTCCGCGCCAGCCCCACCTTCGGCCAGTGCGCCGGTAGCGGCGTCCAGTCCAATCATTCCAGCGCTCTTGTAGAACGGGCCCGCCTTGACGAGCGGGCTATATCGAAATCGCGGCCGCGGCAGCTTCGCTGAGCTCAGCGTCTCTATGGCCACCGTCTATTCAGTCCAACCGGTATTGTGCGCCGGAAAGGTTTCATGGCCCTTCAGCATATAGTTCCAATACAAAAGTGGTAGCCCGGTTTTTTTAATCATCCAATTTGGCATCGACTCACTCGCCGGATTAAGCGGCGGGGTCGGAGTAACTTTCCCACCATAAACGAACTCAGCAATGATGGCTTTCCCGTAGGCGGTAGTAAGAGGACAAGAACCGTAACCGTCATATTGCGCGGTGCCTGTGTTGCCAGCCATCCGAGCGAGCAGATTGGTGACCACAACAGGCGCCTGCTTGCGCACGGCGGCCGCCGTTTTCGAATTAGGCGTGGAACCGACATCGCCCAACGCGAATACGTTTTCAAAGCGAGTTGACTGCATCGAGTTTTGGTCGACATCTACAAATCCAGCGTCATTGGCGAGCGGCGACGCTTTCACACATTCCGGCGGACTTTGGTGCGGCGTGACATGCAACATATCGAAGTCGACGGTGTCACGCCCGCCACCCCCTTCAGACACGTCTTCGAAGGTCGCCTTTTTTGCGCCACCATCGACGGCCACTAAATTGCGTTGATACCCCAGGGTAACAGCGTAACGCTCGGCAACTTTGACCAATCGCTCAGCAAAATACGGCACACCAAAAATCGCTGGCCCGTGGAGATTGAACGTTATCGAGCAGGAATCCGCGATCCCCTTTTTGCGCAAATGGTCGGCGGTGAGATAGACGATTTTCTGTGGCGCACCGGGACACTTAAAAGGCAACGGCGCTTGCGTGAAGACAGCGTTCGCTCCGGCGCCGAGCGATTGCAAGCATTCCCAAGTGTATTCAACAGTCCCCGGGGAGTAGTTGCTGCATACGCCGTTGCTGCCCAGTGTATCTTCAAGCCCTTCGATCTTGTCCCAAATCAGCTCAAGTCCAGTGCATACAACCAGGTTGTCGTAGCTTAGCGCGCTACCAGAGTCCAAGATGATTTTGTTATTTTCTGGTTCGAAGGTCGCACAGCGCTCTTGAATCCAGTCGACACCGCTGGGGATCAGCGAGCGCATCATGCGCCGGGTACTCCCCAAGCGGCAGCTTCCGGCGCCGACTAGCGTAAACGCGGGTTGGTAGTAATGAACATCGGAAGGATCAACGATGGCAATACTCAGCGAGCGGCCACCGGATCTGCGTGTTAGCGAAGCCGCGACCGTGATGCCCGCAGCACCGCCACCCACGATCAATACCTCGTAATGGTCTTTTGCCATACCCCATCCCCTAATACGGTTGGATAGCCTGACCCTCGTTCATTTCCCGCGGGAGATCAAGAGACCACGCTAGACCACTCGATTTCGGCCTGCTTTTTTCGCTCGATATAGCGCTTGGTCGGCGGCTTTGAGCACGTCCAGAGGCGCCGCTTTCTTTGGTTTTGGCTCAGCAGTTCCAATGCTGATTGTCACCGAGACCAATTTTTCTCGAGGTTCGCGACGACGCCCCCGACGCGCTTCGCCTTGCCCTTGGTTTTTGTTGCGCGCGCCGGTATTCCGCAAACGCATCTCATAGTCTTCAATTGTCGAGCGCACGGCCTCAAGGTGGGGCTTGGCATGCTCGCGCGTCTTACCGGCAAAGACGACACTGAACTCCTCACCCCCATAACGAAACGGCACCCCACCACCACCAACAGCGCCGATCTTTTTCGCAACCATCCGCAGCACTTCGTCGCCCACATCGTGACCATGGGTATCATTGAATTTTTTGAAGTGGTCGATATCCAGCATCGCGATGGTAAAGCGTGAACCCAAGCTGCGTAACCTTTGGTCGAAAGCGCGGCGCGATAACAAGCCGGTCAACTCGTCGCGATAGGCGAGGTCATGCGCGCTGCGGATCTGTGCGGCGATCAGAAGCACAGCCATGACGCTAAAAAAAATGACTGAAATGTTCTCCCAGGCAAACAAGACAAATGTCGCGCCGACGAAAATGATCATACTGTAAGCGACAGTGGCGTACTGATCGTCGCGGACAAAGTAAAATGAGAGCACCACAACTAACGCAAGCGCCAACGCGAGGGTCGCCGCGAGCGTCAGTGGTCCATTGACATAGCGGATAGTAAGAACCGATCCGAAAGCCTGAGCGAGGGAACCATCCAGATCGGGAACAGGGACGATCCACGCTAGCGCGGCCAATGCGAAACCGAGATAAATGCCCATAGCGAAGCGGCTTCGAACACCACGCTCTGGCACCACTGTAAAACTAGCGAGCAATAACGGCGCGAAGGTGCTAGTCAGCAAAAACACGTCGAACGCCCTTTTGTTGTCGAGCGAGATTTGAAGATGGGACCGAATTGACCAGAACGTTAAGATTGCAACCGCTAGTCCCAGCGTGATCCGCAAACGGTCATAGTAGAGTGCGAGACCCGCCGCCATGATCATCAACACATAGGGGGCCGCGCCACCGATCTCCGGCGCTGACTGGACAAGGCCGGCTAGCGTGGGATGGGCGATCAGTACCGCGGCGACCACCGTGAAGGGAGTCGCGAGTGTCAGCAGCTTCTTCACCCGGCTTCCAGTCCATCAAGCCGGAAGCACCGCGTGCGCACGCTAGCCGTCTTGCTGGCTCGCCTTAAGTTCGATACGTCGGCGATGCAGGACCGGCTCGGTATACCCACTTGGATGATGAACGCCACCGAACACCAATTCGCACGCTGCTTGAAAGGCGACCGAATCGTCAAAGTTGGGTGCCATAGGTTTATATTCGGGATCGCCCGCATTCTGGCGATCGACGACCTCCGCCATGCGCTTAAGCGTTTCCAAAACATGGGTCCGTCTAACAAAATCGTGGCGCAGCCAATTGGCCAGATGCTGCGATGAGATACGGAGGGTGGCTCTGTCTTCCATCAAGCCGACGTCGTTAATATCAGGCACTTTTGAGCAGCCGATCCCTGCATCGATCCAACGCACAACGTAGCCGAGGATCCCCTGACAGTTGTTATCGAGTTCCTGCTGGATGTCCTCATCCGATAACTGTTCTTCACCGAGCAAAGGAATGGTGAGAATGTCGTCTATGCTCGCACGCCGCCGGTTCTTGATATCGTTTTGACGGTCGCTCACCAGGGTCTTGTGATAGTGCAAGGAATGCAGCGTCGCCGCGGTTGGCGAGGGCACCCAAGCGGTGTTCGCGCCCGCCTCTAGGTGTCCCCCTTTGGAATCGATCATTTCGTTCATTAAATCGGGCTTTGGCCACATGCCCTTGCCAATTTGAGCGACGCCCTGCAGCCCGCAGGACAAGCCAACGTCGACATTCCAGTCTTCGTAAGCTTTCATCCAATTCTCGTTGCGCATGGCTTCCTTGCGCACCATCACTCCGGCCTCCATGGCACTATGGATTTCATCACCGGTGCGATCAAGAAAACCAGTATTGATGAATATCAAGCGATCCTTAGCGGCACGAATACACTCTTTAAGATTTATCGTCGTGCGCCGTTCTTCATCCATGATGCCGATCTTCAAGGTGTTGCGCGGCAATTTGAGTACGTCTTCGACTTTAGCGAAAAGCTCACATGAGAATTCCACTTCTTCTGGCCCGTGCATCTTTGGTTTAACGATGTACATGGAACCAGTGCGCGAATTTCGAAGCTGATTAAGGCCTTTGAGGTCGTAGAGTGCGATCGTCGCCGTGATCACCGCATCCAATATACCTTCCGGTACCTCTTGTCCCTTCAACAGCACCGCTTCGTTGGTCATAAGATGTCCGACGTTACGTACTAGCAACAATGAGCGGCCATGCAGCGTGATGGGCTGTCCTTTGGGATCTAAGAAATGTAAATCAGGCGTTAAGGTGCGCGTCATCGGCTTGCCGTTCTTCTCAAACGTTTCGCTCAAATTACCGCGCATGAGGCCAAGCCAATTTCGGTAAACCTCAGCTTTATCTTCACCATCGGCAGCGGCCACCGAATCTTCGCAATCTTGGATCGTTGTGATCGCAGACTCCAGAACTAAATCCTTGACGCCAGCTTCATCGCTATTGCCAATCGGGTGGTTGGGATCGATCTGGATGATAATGTGGAGATTGTTGTTCTTGAGGAGCACCTCCGAGGGTGCGTCCGAGCGTCCGTTGTAACCTGCAAACTTGCTCGGGTCCTTGAGACTAACCGTGGAACCATCATTAAGTTCTATAGCAAGCGCTCGATCGACTACGCGGTAATCGACCGCACTTGCGTGCGAACCCGAGCTTAATGGCACGATCTCATCAAGCAGCGCGCGCGCGTAGGCAATTACTTTCTCGCCCCGCCCGGGATTGTATTGCTTGCCCTTTTCCGCGCCTTTGTCCTCGGGGATCACATCAGTCCCGTAGAGTGCATCGTAGAGGGAACCCCAGCGCGCATTAGTCGCATTAAGGGCGTACCGCGCATTTTTAACCGGCACCACAAGCTGTGGGCCGGCAATATGCGCAATTTCATCGTCGACGTTTTGCGTGCCAATGGAGAAGTCCGGACCCTCAGGAAGCAGGTAACCAATCTTCTCAAGAAACTTTTTATATTGTCCGTGATCGTGCGGCGCGTCGCTGCGCGATTGATGCCAGGTATTAAGCTCCGCCTGCAACTGGTAGCGCTTGAGCAAGAGGATATTGTTTTTGGGTGCCATCTCGGTAATGACTTCTTCAAGCAACGACCAAAATGCATGCGCTTCCATGCCAAGGTCGGGAAGAATTTCATTGACCACCAGATCGTAAAGCGGGCGGGCAACTTGCATCGCGCTGTTCGGGATTGCGACGTGCGTCATTTCGATACCTTAAGGAACTAATGCTGAGTGAGGACGCGGATCATACAGAAAACCTCGCCACGACGAATCTTACTCGCGCCCGTACCTGGCCAGGATTGCCAGCGGCCGAGATCCCGGGTCCGCTGGCCCAGGTCTCGGGGCGGTGCGGACAACCCGCAGTAGGTCGCCTCCATGAGTCAGCGGATAATAGTTCGCGTAGCCCATTGGCGGTAACGGAACGGCGTCGATCCCGAGCACCCACGGGCAAGCCTCAAAGTGGGCGATGAGCCGCGCTTTTCCCTGCGACGGTAGGGGCGGCGGCAGGCTGGCGCGTCGCCCCTGAACATAGATCACCGCTGGATACGTCGTTGATATGCAGGCAGTGTCTGGCGACCCCTCGAGCACCGCCTTCACTGCGGCGTGGATCTGTTGCTCATAGGAAAACGCGGCGATCGCCTCGTTCGGGTTTAAATACCGATACCAAGCACTGGTACGAACCCAATCTTGGTGCGGTGTGTTTGCATAGCGCTTGATCTGTGAGAGAACAGAGACCGTTGAAGGTGCGATTGCACATACCGCGACCAAGGCGATAAGCAAATAAACCCCTTGCCGTACGCCAGAGGAAATTTTTGGCACAAGCGAACCAAACCCATCGAATGCATAGGCCACGAAAATTGGTAGCAGCGGGAAAAGGAAACGCTGCATATCGTTCGGAAACGGCCACACCAGCAGTAAAGCGAGGGAGCCGACGAGATACAGTGCATCGATGCGCCAGTGGCGCAGCCGCCGGCGAAGCGTAATCATTGCCGGAAGCAGGAGGAACACCACCGCGATCGCCGAGTAATCAGAGGATAGAAAATCGAAACTCCGATGGGTGTGATAGGTGATCGCTCCAAGGTTGTCGCTCAATCTTTGGACAAGCACTAGCGGCGACTCGAACCACTGGACGGCACCGTCGAGGAAGATGCTGGCATAACCTGCAGACCAACCATTCAATGATTTGAAGATATTCCATCCCACGATCGGCAACAACGCGACCGCCGATGCTTGCCACGCCAGGGAAGGTCTCGGCGCGCCGCGCCACAGCACCAGCAAATAACTCACTAGCAAAACCATCCCGGCCGACCGAGTAAGCGTCGCCAAGGCCACCAAAATTGCCGCGCCCAACCAGGCGCTGGTGCTGATATCCGTCAATCTGAGCGCAAAAAAAACAGCGAGACAAAGCGCAAGATAGAGTGTTTCGCTGAACACGCCGAAGGCGACGAACACGGTGCTTGGGATCGCGCTCCACAAAGCAGTGAGGAAAAATGCGCCCGCCAACGTAGCGCCCTCCGCTCTCAAGAGTGCAAAAAAAATCGCCGCGGCTGATCCCAAAAACACACTGCCGACCACAAAACTGGTCGACGGAGAATCGATGCCGCCGCCGCACAAGCCCAGCAGCACTGAGAACAAAGGTGGGAACGGAAATTGCTCAAGCAGATGCGCGGCGAGGTGTTCTGGGATGGGAGCGCCGAAGCCCAAATGCTGAGCGAGAAATAGGTAGACGATGCCGTCAGAATTAACCCCATCCACAGTGTTCTTCAGGGCGAGACCCACGAAGTACGCCGTGAACAGCAGGCCAATGGCAATGGCTGAGGCGAGTGTCCCTCGAGGTTTTAAAGCGCGGTATGTTGCGGCTGGCTTAGAACTTTCGGACAAGTTCAGGCCTCGCAGAGCTGGCAGCCGACGCCGCCAGCTCGTGGGCAACAGAGCAACCCGGTTTAGCCGATGAGGATCCCACCGTACTGCACGAAGAATGGTACGAAA
>JBCCEV010000043.1:0-26541 GCA_039030125.1 Pseudomonadota bacterium
CCATCAACCTTGGTGAGCACCACCCCAGTGAGGGGCAGGGCCTGATCGAAACTGCGCGCGGTTTGCACCGCGTCCTGACCCATCATGCTGTCGATCACAAACAGCGTTTCGTGCGGACTGATGTTCATGTGGATCCGACGGATCTCGTCCATCATCTCGGCATCGATGGCAAGACGGCCGGCCGTATCGACGATGAGCACATCCTTCAAACCCTTGGTAGCCGCTGCCAGCGCGTCTTTGGCAATCTTCTCAGCGCTTTGGTTGGCTGGCGTCGGCAACACCGTGGCGCCAACTTCGGCGGCGAGAATGGCCAGTTGCTCAACCGCCGCGGGACGATGGATATCACAACTGACCAATGCGACGTCTTTCTTCTCTTTTTCGATCAGGCGCCGGGCAAGTTTTGCGGTGGTGGTGGTTTTTCCTGAGCCCTGCAGACCGGCCATCAAGATGACCACCGGCGGGGTGGTGGCCAGATCCAAGCCCGCCGAGACCTCGCCCATGAAAGCGGTGAGCTCGTCGCGGACGATCCGGATGAGTTCCTGACCCGGCGTTAATCCGGTGACGACACTTTGACCTAGGGCTTTCTGGCGCACACGGTCGAGAAACTCACGAACGACATCGACCCCAACATCGGCTTCCAGAAGCGCGATTCTGACTTCACGCAGGCTTTCGTCGATGTTGCCATCGGTAATTTTGGATTGGCCGCGCAGCGCTTTGACAGCGCCGGCCAAGCGGTCGGTGAGTTGATCGAACATAGGTATTGAGCCCTTTTTTGCACGCCCATTCCGGACGCTTCATTCGCGTGGCCAATTATGCCATCATCAAATCGATGTTATTGCTGCAGGCTTATCGATGGGCGCTAACCTCGTCGCACTCGGCGCAATCACGCTCTATCTAACAGCATCGGTTCAAACCGCGTCGTCGTTGCGCGCCCCTGCGGTCTCCGCGTCGAAAACCCCTTTGCTTTTGACTTGCGCAATCGCCGCGCTGCTGCTGCATGGGAGTGTGGTCTATAGCTCGGCGGTCGATGGCGCCGCCATTGATCTTGGGATTTGGAATGCCGCCTCCCTGGTAGGCTGGTTCGTTGCCGCATTTGCGATTGTGTTCAGCCTGGTTCAAACCTCAATCAGTTTAGGGCTGGTGGTGTTTCCCTTGGCGGCCATCACTGTGGCCACCGGCGCCTACCTTGGCAACAGCCCACCATCGACATCGGCAATGCCCGCGATCCTCGCCGTCCACATTGCGCTGTCCTTGGTCGCCTACAGCCTCTTCGCGGTAGCCGCGCTGGAAGCCTTATTTTTAGCGTTTGCCGACAAGCGGCTTCGAACACACCAACCCATTATCGGTTTCTTACCGGGCATTGGTGCCATGGAACGGCTGCTGTTCCAATTAACCGCAATTGCTTTCGCATTACTGACGGTCGGCATATTAATTGGTACCTTGCAGATGCACGATATGCTCGATCAGCATCTGTCGCATAAAATCTTCTTTTCTTTGCTGGCGTGGCTCGTGTTCGCGGCGCTGTTAATCGGGCGCTTTAAATTCCACTGGCGGGGCCCGCGCGCCTCGAAATATGTGCTCACCGGCTTCGCCCTCCTGGCCGTCGGTTTCTTTGGCTCAAAAATCGTGTTGGAACTTGTCCTGGGGCGGACCTAGCGTTTGGACCTAGACGCGCTCTTGTTGCTGTCAGGTGGGTTTCTCGCGCTGATAGTGGCCTCAGGTTACTTCTCCGGTTCCGAAACGGCGATGATGACGTTGAATCGCTATCGACTCCGGCATCTTGCCGAGCAAAACCATCCTGGCGCAACGCGCGCCCAGAAATTACTCGAACGCCCCGATCGACTTATCGGGTTGATCCTCCTTGGCAACAACTTCGTCAATATTTTGGCCGCCCAGATCGCCACGGTTATCTGGCTTGCCATTATGGGTGATAGCTACATCCTGCTCTCGACCTTATTTGTGACTGCTATTTTTTTGATTTTCGCCGAGGTCGTCCCTAAAACTGTCGCAGCCGTTCATCCCGAAAAAATTGCCTTTCCTTCATCGGCTTTGTTGCGTGTGCTGATGGTCGCACTGCATCCGTTCGTGCTGGTCCTCAACCAGATCGCCAACGGCATTTTGCGGATCTTCGGGATCTCAGGCGATAAGGCGATCGATGGGTCACTTAACTCCGAGGAATTACGAACGGTCGTTAAGGAAGCGGGCGCAATTATCCCCGGTCGTCACCAAGCGATGTTGTTCGGGATCTTGGATCTCGAAAAAGCGACAGTGGAGGACATCATGGTGCCGCGCAGCGAAATCGTTGGCATCGATCTCGAGGCGGACTGGGCCACAATCGTCGAGCAGATCACTTCTTGTCGGCATTCCCGCATGCCCTGTTATGAAGGGAGCTTTGATAACGTCAATGGCATGCTCAGACTCCGCCAAGCGCTGCGCCTGTTTCGCAGCGACGAATTCGCCCGAGAAGATCTTCTTGAGTTACTGGACGAACCCTACTACGTCCCTGTCTCCACCGATCTTTATGTTCAGCTCGCGAACTTTCAGCAAGCCAAGGCGCGCGTCGCCTTAGCCGTTGATGAATATGGCAACATTGATGGGCTGGTCACGCTTGAAGACTTGCTTGAAGAAATCGTCGGCGAATTTACGACCGATATGCAGTCCTATAGTCGCGACGTGCACCCCCAGGAGGACGGCACATTTTTGATCGATGGCTCTGCCAACATTCGGGAGGTCAACCGCGCATTAGGTTGGGCCCTACCCCTTGAAGGCCCCAAGACGATCAATGGTTTGATGCTGGAACACCTCGAAAATATTCCGGAAACTGGCGCGACGGTGCGCATTGAGAATTTTGCTTTTGAAGTGGTTCAAGCCACCGAGCAATCGGTGAAAATGGCCCGTATTGTTCAACTTGCCCCTGAGCCGGGCGACGAGAATGGCGATTAATGGTGGTTTAACGCTATCAACGTTGATCTCCACACCCACACCACAGCGTCCGACGGCAAATGCTCGCCACGGGCGCTGCTTGAATTGGCGATCGACAACCAAGTCAATCTGTTGGCGATCACCGATCACGACACCGTCGAGGGGTACCGGCAGGTTTGCCAATGCCCGTTGCCGCCAAGCCTGCGCCTGATCAGCGGCGTTGAGTTCTCGACATACTGGGGGAAGGTTGGGATCCACATCGTCGGCTTGGGCATGGATGTTGATCAACCGCGGCTGAAAAAACTGTTGGCCGACCAGCGCGGCGCACGCACCGCAAGAGCAAAATATTTAGGCGAAGCCCTCGCCGCCGCGGGCGTCGCGCAGGCCTACCAGGGCGCTTGCCGGGAAGGGCAGACCCAAGCACCAACCCGTGCCCACTTTGCCCAGTATTTAGTCAGTAAGGGGTATGCCCGGAACCGCACCAAGGCGTTTAAGAAATACTTGGGTGACCATCGTGTCCGGCAGACGCTTAAATTTTGGGCACCGATGGCCGCAACCATCGACGCCATCGATGCCGCTGGCGGCATCGCCGTGCTTGCCCACCCAGCAAAGTACGGGCTAACGCGAACGAAAGTGTCGAAACTCCTCGAAGCATTCAAGGCAGACGGCGGCCGCGGGGTCGAAGTGATTTCAGGTCGGCAAACGACAGAGATCACAGACAGTATCGCCACGCTGGCCAAGGCTAACGATCTACTCGGATCGGTGGGATCTGACTTTCATCTCCCCGATCAGCCTTGGGCAATGCTCGGCAAAACCCCAGGGTTGCCCAAAGACATCACCCCGGTGTGGGAGTGCATCTGAGCGTTTGCCACCTACAGCAGACCCATGACCTCGTCGAGTCGGCTTACCGTATCGACCCGCATGCCTTGCGCTGTTTTTCCAGGCGCGTTGCCTTGCGGGACAATAGCGCGTTTGAAGCCGTGTTTTGCCGCTTCCTTTAACCGATCGGGACCAGCTTGGACAGGGCGGATTTCCCCGGCCAAGCCAATTTCACCGAAGATCACTAAGTCGTTTGGCACCGGCCGGTCGCGCAAACTCGAAACGACCGCCGCAGCAACGGCGAGATCGGCGCCGGTTTCGGTAACTCTCACCCCACCCACGATGTTGGCAAAAACGTCTTGGCCGTAAGTGGCAACGCCAGCGTGTCGATGAAGAACGGCCAACAACATCGACAGGCGATTGTGGTCCATACCCACCGTGACGCGACGCGGATTGCCGAGTTGACTCTCATCGACCAGCGCCTGTACTTCCACCAACATTGGCCGAGTCCCCTCTCGGGTCACCATCACCACACTGCCCGCAACCGGCGTATCGTGGCGCGACAGCAAGATAGCGCTGGGATTAGAAACCTCGCGCAATCCGGTGTCGGTCATTGCGAACACACCAAGTTCGTTCATTGCGCCGAAGCGATTTTTGATCGCGCGGACCATACGATGGCGCCCGCCAGGATCGCCTTCGAAATAGAGGGTCGCATCGACCATATGCTCAAGCACCCGCGGGCCGGCGATCGTGCCCTCTTTGGTGACATGCCCGACCAAATAAATTGCCGTTTTGGTGTCTTTTGCGAAATTCACTAAACGATTCGCGCACTCGCGTACTTGCCCGACCGAGCCCGGCGGCGACTGCAAATTAGACGAGAAGACGGTTTGAATCGAGTCAACCACCATGACCTGCGGCTGCGTTTCATTGGCAATATGAAGGATCCGCTCCAAATCAGTTTCAGTGAGGAGGTTGAGCGACTCGCCCGGCAGCTTCAGACGCTCGGCGCGAAGCGCGATTTGCGCGGCCGATTCCTCACCGCTCACATACAGCGTGTTACCCAGTTTCTCCGCGACGTGAGCGAGGCTCTGCAACAACAGCGTCGTTTTCCCAATCCCCGGATCGCCCCCAAGCAGCACCACCGATCCCACCACCAGCCCGCCGCCCAGCGTCCGGTCGAGCTCCGAAATGCCGGTGGGGATCCGTGGCTCACTTGCCGCGGCAACTTCATCCAAACGCTGCACGGCGCTTTGACGGTTGTTACTGTATTGAGCACGAGCGCGAACGTCGCCTGAATTTACAACGGATTCGACGATCGTGTTCCATTCGTGACACTCAGGACACTGCCCGCTCCATTTGGATAGCACCGTGCCACAGTTGTGACACTGAAACTTCTGTTGAGATTTAGCCGCCATTAATCGTCGGTCTCTACAAATCGTGCGCGCAGTTTCATGCCGCACAAAAGTTCATAGGGAATAGTGCCTGCCGAGCGGGCGATTTCTTCAACCGGCAACTGCGCTCCCCAAAGCGTGACTCTATCGCCAATCTGCGCCCCGGGTGCTGCGCTCAGGTCAATAGCAATCATGTCCATGGAGCACTCGCCAATGACACGGCAACGGGCACCGTTCACCAGCACCGGAGTGCCCGTACCAGCGTGTCTGGGATAACCGTCGCCATAACCACAAGCCGCGACGCCCACGGGCATCGATTCGCTGGCGCGAAAACGCCCCCCATATCCAACCGACTCGCCAGCGGCGACGTGGCGCGTTGAGATCAACTCCGTTTCCAACGACATCACGGGCTTTAGATCATGGTCTCGACCGATGGTGTCGATAAAGGGGGAAACCCCGTAAAGCATGACTCCAGGCCGCACCCATTGGCGGTGCGTTCCCCGCCAACCCAATAACCCGGCGGAGTTGGCCAGCGAACAAGGCCGTTCGCCGTCCACTAATGCATCGAACACGGCGCTCTGTTGTTCCACCATGCTGCTCGAGCGATCGTCGGCATTAGCGAAGTGCGACATTAATATCACTTCTGGCACGACGCTCGCGATGCGTTCATAAGCTGCGCGAAATTCACAGGGGTCGAAACCGAGCCGGTGCATCCCGGTATCGACCTTCAGCCACACACTATTCGGCGTCTTACCGTCAGGCAAATACTCTAGCTGACGATGCGAATGAATCACGGTATCGAGATTTAATTCGACAATCGTTTGAAATTCGCCCGCGTCGAAAGGCCCCTCCAGTAAAACGATGCGCTGCTCGACACCAGCGCGCCGCAAAACTTCCGCTTCATCCAATGAGGCCACACCAAGTGCATCGGCATCGGCGAAGGCGCCAGCCATGCGGACGATGCCATGCCCGTAGCCATCGGCTTTGACCACCGCCATGAGCTTGGAATTTGGCGCCAGTTCGCGGGCGCGGCGCAGGTTAGCCCGCGCGGCGCTGAGATCAACGGTGACCCGAGTCGGCCGCGTCACTGATCACCCGAGGTAAAAGACTCCTGAGCGAGATTTTCAAAGCTCGTGTATTCACCAAAGAAGCGCAACCTGCGCGTACCGATCGGACCATTACGTTGCTTGCCGATAATGATTTCGGCGATACCCTGATCAACGCTATCTTCGTCATAAACCTCATCACGATAAATAAACATGATGACGTCGGCGTCTTGCTCAATGGCGCCTGACTCCCGCAGATCCGACATCACCGGGCGCTTATCGGTGCGGCTCTCAAGGCTGCGATTGAGCTGGGATAGCGCGAGTACGGGACAATTCAGCTCTTTAGCCAGCGCTTTGAGACCTCGCGAAATTTCAGAGATCTCGGTGGCGCGATTCTCCGTTGTGCCACTGACCTGCATGAGCTGCAGATAATCAATGACGATCAGATCGAGACCATGTTCGCGGTGCAAACGGCGGCATCGACCGCGGAGATCCCCGGGTGTCAGCGCAGGGGTATCATCAATAAAAAGTTTGACCTCAGAGAGGATCCCCACCGAATGCGTGAGGCGCGGCCAATCGTCATCGGCCAATTTGCCCGTGCGGATCTTATGCTGATCAATCCTTCCCAACGACGACATCATGCGCATCGCCAATTGCTCGCTAGGCATTTCCATACTGAAAATGGCGACCGAAAGCTGTTCCTTAATCGCCGCGTGCTGCGCGATATTCATCGCGAACGCGGTTTTTCCCATCGACGGCCGGCCCGCAACGATCACCAGATCAGAGCGCTGTAAGCCAGAGGTCATATCGTCAATTTCGTAGTAACCGGTAGCAACTCCGGTAATGGGATTATCGCGCTGGAACAGCAAATCAATGCGGTCGAGCGCATCGACCAAGAGTTCTTTGATGGGTTTAAAACCCGAGCGGTCGCGATCCTCGCGCTCGGCGATTTCGAATACGAGACTCTCCGCCTCATCCAAGAGCTCAGACGGGGTGCGGCCCCCGGTCTGAAAGCCACTTTCGGTGATCTTACTGCCAGCGCTAATTAGTTTTCGCAGCACCGAGCGGTCTCGAACAATATCGGCATAGGCACCGATATTGGCGGCACTTGGGGTACCCTCGACCAGCTCACCGAGATAGGCCACCCCGCCGACGTTATCGAGCTCACCCTTGCTCTCAAGCGTTTCGGCAAGCGTAATCACATCATAGGGTTTGCTGTCGCCGGCCAGCGCTTCGATAGCGCTGAAGATGTGGCCGTGATCGCGACGATAGAAATCATCGGCGGAGATCCGCTCGGTAACCGACAACAAACTGTCATTCTCCAGCATCAAGCCACCGAGCACCGATTGCTCGGCCTCGATGGAGTGTGGTGGAACCTTGAGCGATTCGGTGTCGAGCCCCGTGCTTTGGCGGATGGGACGCGAACTCATCGCCAATGCCTGTGAGGGCATGGGGTCATGCGCGACCTTCGCAGCGACGTTGGCTGTGGATAATCAGCCCGAAAAACGCCCTATTGATCATCGGCGCCCGGCATTTCCTCGGCGTCGTCCGCCGTTGCTTGTTCGGGGGCAGGCTCTGGTACCGCATCAACGACGCTTTCGGCGTCAGGCGCGACAATGACTTTGACCATGGTTGTGACGTCAGCGTGCAACTGAATCGCCAATTCATATTCACCGATTTCGCGGATCGGACCGTCGGGCATTTGGATTTCACGCTTTTCGACTGCAATCCCCATGCTGACGAGCCCTTCGGCGACGTCCGCCGGACCGACTGAACCAAAGAGTTTGCCACCCGAGCCCGCCCGAACTTCGATCGTAACGGTTTGGTCAGTAAGCTTCCCGGCACGTTCATTGGCCTCGGCGGTAGCCTCGGCTACGGCGCGCTCAAGCTCGGCGCGTTTTTCTTCGAACGCTTTCAAATTGTCGGCGGTTGCCGGTACGGCCTTATTTTGGGGAATGAGGTAGTTACGACCAAATCCCGGCTTGACGCTGACTTTGTCACCTAGCTCACCCAATCTGTGGATTTTCTCAAGCAAAATGACTTCCATTATCCCGTTCCTCTCAATTTCATAGCCGTGGCGAGGTGCCGCGACCGTCTAAAGTTTACTCTCAATTTTACGGCGACCGCGAAAGTCGAACACATTGTCTGCCAAGCCGGTGAATACCAAGATGGCTGCCGCCGGATAGGGGGCAATCACGAGCATGACGTAAAGCCCGGTCAGCCAGCCCCGCGCCAGCGATATCTGTTTAGCGCGGCTGTGCACGACGGCTAGCCCTTGTAACGCGTACAAAAACGCCAATATCACGGCGAAGTCACCAAGCAACTGCAAACCAGGGCTGTTGGTAGTGCGCAATGCCAAATAAATGACCGCTAGAGCGAGGGCAGCATACTGCACACCATGCGGCACCCTAAAACCGCGGAATTCGTTGCCGAACCCGCCGGGGTTATAGAGGCTGCTTTGCCACCACCGTCCGAGAAACAACATTGATGTGAAGACCAGACACATCATGGCCAGCAACCAGCCGTGCACCGAATTAGCGATGATCAACACTTGGTCTTGCGGAAACGGCTGACCAGTTTGTTGCGCCGCGAAGTCGAAGATTGGTTCTAATCGGGCCAGCCAAAAGGCGCCAACATCTTCAACATTTAAACGCACGGTGATCGCGTAGGCCGCGACCAAATAGGCTGACACCGACACCGCGCGCCCGGGGTCTTCGCTACGCTTTAGCTTCAGCGCCATGATCCACGGCGGCAACATGCTCGCGGTACACAACGCCACGACGGGTAGCCCACGCGAGAACGCAAGCTCGGCGAATAATCCGCAAACAATACTCGCCATGACCATGAGCTTGAGGCCTTCAAGGCCGCCGTGGCGCATGGTCGTTAGCGAGAGTATCCCGCCGCTAGGGATCAACAACAGCAAGACCTTCAACGATCCAAGCAGAAATCCAGAAGCGGTGAGAACCGCATACTGTGGACCGCGCATTGCAAACCGGGCGATTGATCGCATGGGTCAACGACCACGGGACCAAAGCATCGGCATGCTCGCCCTAATGCGCGTCGCAGTAGGGCAACAAAGCCAAGTAGCGCGCGCGTTTAACGGCCGTGGCCAGTTGTCGCTGGTAGCGCGCCTTGGTGCCTGAGATCCGGCTCGGGACAATCTTGCCATTTTCGGTAATGTAGGCCTTGAGCGTATTGAGATCTTTGTAATCGATCTCTTCGACCCCCTCGGCGGTGAATTTGCAGAAACGGCGGCGACGATGAAATTTAGCCATGCTGGTACTCCCTAAGACTCTGCTTCTGCGGGCTCAGCGGCCGGCTCTGCTTGGGTTTCAGTTTCAGTTTCAGTTTCAGTTTCAGTTTCCGTCTCAGTTTCGGTCGCGGATACCGGCGCTGCGGCCGCCGCTGGGGCATCACGTTCTTGGGCGCCGTCACCAGCGGGTTTTGCCTCGCCATCGTCGCGTCGTGCGCGGCCCTCTTCACGCTCGGCGGCTTCTTCTTTCGCCTGCGCGATCGGCGAAGGCTCGACATCGGGTTTATCGCGATTAATCACAAGATTACGGATCACCGCATCGTTGAAACGAAAGGCGCTCGTCAGTTCTTCAAGCGTGGCGGTGTCGCACTCGATATTCATCAGCACGTAGTGCGCTTTATGAACCTTGTTAATCGGGTAGGCGAGCTGACGGCGGCCCCAGTCTTCGAGTCGGTGAATGACACCGTTGCCGGTTTCGATAAGGGCGCGATAGCGCTCGATCATCGCACCAACTTGTTCGCTCTGATCAGGGTGGACCAGAAACACAATTTCGTAGTGTCTCAACAGAGTCTCCTCACGGATAAAGCCCCGCATCAATGCACGGAGCAAGGAGTGGTTCGGATTGTGGGCCGCGTATTGTAGGGGTTTAGCCTATGACACGCAATTTCCCTCGTGATTTCTGAGGCTTAGCAAACAGCGACTGCGGCGAGCTTAGATTTTCAGCCTTGTTGGCGGCGGATCTCATACAAACCGACTGCCGCCGCTGTCGCCACGTTGAGGCTCGATAACGCACCCTGCATGGGGATCTTCGCAAGCAGGTCGCAGCGTTCTCGCGTTAGGCGCCGGAGCCCGCCCCCTTCGCCACCTAAAACCAATGCCGCGGGAAAGCTCAAATCGGTGGTACTTAGGTCCCCCTGCGCATCTTGACTCAGACCCACCGCCCAGAGTCCTTCATCCTTCAAACGAGCCAACGCTCTTGCCAGGTTAGCGACAATGACAAGCGGCACCGTGTCGATGGCGCCACTGGCCGCTTTCGCGGCCGCAGCGCTCAGTGGTGCGCTGTTGCGGCCCGTGACGACAACGGCGGTTGCTCCGACCCCATCGGCGATCCGCAAACACGCACCGAAATTTCGTGGGTCTTGGACCTGGTCGAGCACCAAAACCACCGCGGGTTTGCGTCCCTGGTGTACCAAGTTCGCCAGATCGGTTTCGCCATAGCTTTTAGGCAAGCGCCGCCGGGCCACGATCCCTTGATGATGTGGATCACCATAGCGTCGATCTAGGAGATCGCGCTCGCATAACTGTACGGTCACGCCCGCCTGTCGCGCGGCCTGCAAGATCGATTGCTGGGCGCTGTTCCCGCTCCTGTGGGCGAAGATTTCTAACGCAGTTTGCGGCGCGCGCTCCAACATTAGCGTCACCGGATGAATGCCGCCGATGATCAAATCACGATCGGCCACGGGTCCTCCGCGCCGGCTTCTTCCGGTTACCTTTAGGCTTATTCTGTTTACGGCTGTCCCGCCGCGCTGGCGACGCCGGTGCCGCCCCCCGACCGGCCAGTACCAGATCGATCTTGCGCTCATCCAAATGCACCGCCGCTATTTGTACTTTCACGGGCTCGCCAATCCGGAACTCGCGCCCCGAATTCTCACCCGTCAGCGTATGGCGGAGCGCATCGAAGTGATAGTAGTCCCGCGGTAACTCAGTGACGTGCACCAAGCCCTCGACCATCAGGTTCTCAAGCTCGACAAAAATTCCGAATTCCGCGACGCCCGCGATCACGCCTTCAAAGCTCTCACCGACCTTGTCATTCATGAAATAACACTTGAGCCAGGCAATGACATCCCGAGTCGCGTCTTCCGCGCGGCGCTCGTGTCGCGAGCAAGTTTCGGCGGCTTCTGGAAGGGGCGTCATGCCAACGCCTTCGCTCCCGTCAAGCGCCGCATTGATCGCTCGATGTACCATGAGATCGGGATAGCGTCTGATTGGCGAAGTGAAGTGTGTATAGGCCGGCAGCGCCAAACCGAAATGACCGGTGTTTTGCTCGCTATAGATCGCAAGCTTCATCGCTCGCAGCACAATCGTTTGTACTAAATGCCGGTCTTGCCGTTCGCGCGCGGCATTGAGAACGCCTGCCAAAACGCCGCTGTCGGGCTCGCTCGTTTGGCGAAACGAAAATCCAAGTTCTCGCAGAAACATCTGTAGATCCTTGATCTTCTCCTCATCTGGCAGATCGTGAACGCGAAACACGCCCCCGGCCTTTTTGTTGATCAAAAATTTCGCGGCCGCGACGTTAGCGGCGATCATGCATTCCTCAATGAGCATGTGGGCGTCACCGCGGCTGCGCGAGCGCAGCGTACTGATTTTACCGTCGGCATCAAAGACGAACTCTGCCTCGTCGCCCTCGATATCGAGCGCGCCGCGTTGTTCACGCTGCTCGCGAAGGGTCAAATATAGCGCGTAGAGATCGACCAGGTTCGCGGCAATCCGACGATCAAAAGCCTTTTCTAATTGATTGGGAAGGGCCTGTTGCACGACCTCGTAGGTGAGTCGAGAACGAGAACGGATCACGGCACGAAAGAACTTGCTGCGCCTGATCTCCCCGCTTTGGTCGAACGTGATTTCACTCACCATCACTAAACGATCAACCTCGGGCCGCAGCGAGCAAAGATCATTTGACAAGCGCTCCGGCAACATCGGCACCACGCGATTCGGAAAATAAACCGAGGTACCGCGCCGGTAGGCTTCTTCATCGATCGGATCGCCGGGTTTCACGTAATGACTCACATCCGCGATCGCGACCAACAAGCGAAAGCCCTTCGCTGTTCGTTTCGCATAGACAGCGTCATCAAAATCCTTGGCATCCTCGCCATCTATGGTGACAAATGGCAGCTCCCGGAGATCGATTCGATTGGCTAGGGCACCATCCACGGTATCTGGAAAGCGCTTCGACGCCTCGATGACCGGCGCCGGCCAAGCCTTTGGAATACCGTAGGTACGCAGTGCAATTTCAACTTCCATCCCCGGATCGAAGCGCTTACCCAAAACCTCTTTAATGATCCCCTGAGCCTGAGTATGCGAGCCCGGATGAACAGTGATCTCGACCACGACAACGTCACCGCGCTGAACTTTCCTCTGCGCTGACTTTGTGATCAGTACATCTTGGCTGAGGCGCGAATCGTCCGGCACCACGAAACGCACGCCGCTTTCTTCGAAGTATCGCCCGACGATTTCCACATGAGCCCGCTCCACGATTTCGACCAAATTACCAAACGGGCGATCGCGTCGATCAAGTCCTGCGACCCGCACCAAAACGCGGTCGTTATGCATCGCCGATTGCGCCTCGCGGCGCGAGAGATAGATGTCTTCGCCACCGCTATCAGGCCGCACGAACGCAAATCCGTCACGATGCCCGATGACACGCCCAGCAACCAGTTCCAGTTTTTCGGCGATCCCATAACGGCTGCCACGAGTGCGCACCAATTGCCCGTCGCTTGCCATGGCGCGCAAGCGTCGCTTAAGACCGATGGTTGCGAGTTTGTCGGTGACCTCAAGCGCGGCGGCGATTTCTCGCCAATGGCAAGGCCCCGCGCTGTTACCGAGCATGTCCAGGATGGAATCCCGGGAGGGAACCTTATCCTCTGCCGTTGAGGTATCTTGCGCTTCTTTCACCGCGGGCATTGTCGCAGAGATCGTTGTGCCGGAGTGCGGTCCGCCTGGTTTGACGGCATTTAAGCCGTTCGGTTAGGCTTCGCCCTCCTCGGCCGAGGTGGCGGAATTGGTAGACGCGCTGGCTTCAGGTGCCAGTGGGGGTAACCCCGTGGAGGTTCAAGTCCTCTCCTCGGCACCAGTGAATGCACGGATAACTAGTTCGATCGCGTAATCGTCGCCTCGACAGGATGCGTTCTGGCGTGCTGGGTTTCTTGTTCGAACGCGTAGGCAAGTTGCAGCAGCTCAAAGTCTTTACCGCGGGGAGCAACAATCTGCATACCGATAGGCAACCCGTCGCGCGAAAATCCAATAGGGAGGGAAATAGCGGGGCATCCCGTGACAGTTATCGCCCAACATATCCCCATCCAACCCAAATAGCTCGACATCTGGACGCCGTTAATTTCGCGGATCCACTCTGTCTCTATGGGGAAAGGCAGCACTTGGGTGCTGGGGCAGACGAGAAAATCGTAGTCTTGAAAAAATTTCGCAGTATTCGCGATAAGCGTTGAGCGCAAGCTTTCTGCCCGTGTGAGATCACTGACTGTTAGCTGCAATCCTTGCTCGATATTCCAGACCACGGTGTCCTTTATTTTTTCTCGGTGTTGTTTTAACAATTCCTCAAACCGTGCGGCAAACATCCACCCACGCAAAGTCGTAAAGATTTCCTCGGCAGACGATAAGTCTGGACAATCCTCGCGGATGTCCATCCCCAAGGTTTCGAAAACCGGCAGCGCGTGTTCAAGGGTTTGGGAAATCTCGCGGTCGACTTCAAACAAATTCAAATTGGAGCTGAAGGCAATTTTTGTGTTGCGCCACCCACGCGCTAGCGGACGATTAAAAATTTCGCCCGGTTCGTTGAGCGAAATAGGTACCCGTGGATCCGGACCCGCCATGACCGATAACAATAACGCCACATCAGTGACCTCTCTGGCCATGGGACCAGATACCGCCAACTGTTCACTTGAGAATTGTTTCGGCCAGTTTGGCACCCGCCCGGGAGAAGGGCGGAAGCCTACGACGTTGCAAAAAGCGGCCGGGTTGCGCAGTGACCCACCCAAATCGCTACCATCGGCAAAAGGAAGCATGCCGGTCGCGATCGCTACCGCCGCACCGCCGCTGCTACCGCCGCAGGTTTTTTGGGGGTCGTAAGGGTTTTTCGTTGATCCGAATATTTGATTAAACGTTTGAGACCCTGCGCCGAATTCCGGCGTATTAGTCTTACCGATAATGATCGCGCCCGCGGCGCGCAGCCGCGCTACGAACAAGTCGTCTTCTGTCGGCACGAAGGATTCAAAAATTGGCGAACCAAATGTGGTGCGTAAACCTTCGGTCAGCGCAAGATCTTTGACCGCAATCGGCAAGCCGTACAAGGGTTTGCCTGCGGGATTAAACGCCCTATCCAACTCGGCGGCTTGCGACATCGCACTTTCGTCACAGCGGGTGACGATTGCATTGAGCACCGGATTGGTCGAATCAATGCGCGTCAAAAAGCTCTCTATCAACTCCAATACGGAAATTTTTCGATCGCGAATCAGATCCCTGAGCTTAGTCGCGGATTCGTAATACAAAGGCATGATTTAGTGTAGACGAATAGATGACAATAAAGGACTCCGACCCTATTAGTTGAATCAGCGTAAAATGCTAGGGCCCTTGAAATTAGGAAACATGCCGATGATCCGACAACCCCTCGCTTTCGCGCTGCTTGTGGTTCTCACTCCAATGGCTTGCGCCCATCACGGTCAAATCGAAGCCGACGGGACACATAGAATGGATACTGCTCAAAGCGAATCTGGCGCCGAGCAGGCTGACGCCGAGAAAGGTCACATTGCGCACGACCGCCAATCAGGCGCGCACGCGCAAGATCACGCCGAGGAATCGAAAATCGTCCCCGCCGAGGAGCAACCCTAGCCACCCTGGCACACCACTCAAACTGAGAAACATCTGGTCAACGGCGACTTTCGCCTGTTATTCTGTTGACTGTTCAGGTTACGGGAAGCACGGTGCGCTCGGTTTAGAGCAAAGCCGTCACTGCCCCCGCAACGGTAGGTAAGAGAAAGCCGCATGTAAGCCACTGCGCAAAAGCGTGGGAAGGCGCGGCCCCGATGCGACCGCATCATCTTGCAAGTCCGGAGACCGGCCTGATCGTATCGTTCAACCAATGTCGCGGAGGGCGGCGTGAAACTGACACTTACGATCGGATCGTCTCGATCCAACTGCTCCTTGAGCATTGCTGTGTCTAATGCGCGTTGCCATCTGCAACCGCCGGGCCCGCAATGCGCCGCCCTGCGCTAACACTTCTTTCAAGCGTCGTCGCCTCGCTGCTTCTCCTAAGCGGCGCATCGTTTAGTGCTGATCCTTTAATCGAGGATGAAATCGTAGTGACCGCTCAGCATCGCGATCCCGTGACCTCGGTTCCTAATAGCGTATCGACCATTGACGAGGATCAAATCGCCGAGCTGCCTGCCAACACGCTCACCGACTTGTTGAGCCGGGAGGCCAACGTCAACTTGCAAAGTTTCTTTGGCAACGACAAGTTCACGAGTCTTGATATCCGGGGATTTGGCGAAACAGCGGTCAGCAACGTGCTGGTGCTGGTTGACGGCGTGAGGCGCAACGGTATCGATTTGAGCGGCGTCGATTTCTCAGCGATACCTATCGACAGCGTCTCTCGCATCGAAACGCTTCGTGGCGCTGGTTTCGTGCGCTACGGCAGCGGCGCAGTTGGTGGTGTGATCAACATCCTGCTGAAACGGCCTAGCGAAGAACCCACCGCAGAACTCAAGGTACGCTACGGCGATTACGGTACTCGGTCATCTTCGTTTTCCGCATCCGCCGGCCACGAAGGTCTTACCGGTCGTTTCCTGTTCAGCGCCTACGACACCGATGGTTACCGTCGCAATAGCGGGCTCACCAATCAACACGGCTCGGTGGAAGTGTTTTTTGATCGTTGGACGTGGCTAAGTTTGAGCGCTCGCGCGACGATCCACAGCGATAAATACCAGTTGCCCGGGCCAGTGCCGCTTTCGCAGTTTCGGTTATCGGAAGCCGCACGGCGCTCCACGGCGACGCCCCTGGGCGCTGCCAATTCGATACTGCGGCGCTACGACCTTAAAGGCGTTCTGAATTTCGGAAACTGGGGCCGCTTCGAGGTGATTGGCGAATACCGTCATCGTGAAAACCCATTTCTGTTCGCTCGCAGCCCCTTACTCACTGTGCCGCAGCAAGATTCGAAGATCATCGAAATCAATCGTAATTTCGATGCAACCTACACGTTACCTTTTGAACTTGGCCCGTTACGCGGCGAGGTTATTGGGGGTGGCTGGGCTCAAGTCGCGGACGGGGCATTTCGCGAAAATGGTCGTGGAGTCCTCGACCGCAGCACCGAGAAGCATGCGGCGCTAGAGAACTACGCGGGGTTTGCGAGCCTGCGTCTATCACCATTAGAAACCGTGACGATCGATGTCGGCTATCGACACGATCGATTCAGTGTCAGGCGCCGCTTTGAGCGCTTAGTTGAAGATTGCGACGTCATGCTTGTGCCGCGCACATTCAATGTTCCGCAACTCGCAGAAACATTCCCTGGAAGCGGGATCTTTATCACTGTTCTGATCCCGGTCACGGTCAACGATGAAGTACGGACAAATTGCCAGGCCATATTGCAAATAGCCGACAACGGCACGGTGCGTCATCGCAGCGAAGCATTCGAGGCAAGCGTGTCGTTGCGGCCGGCCCAATCATTGACGCTGTGGGCTCGCTTTGGGCAAAGCTTCCGCAACCCCAACACCGATGAACTTCTATTAGAAGCAACACCTTTGGTGCCACAGGTTGGGTCCGCGCATTGGGAAGGCGGTCTTCGCTACAGCTCGGCACCAGTAACGGCGAGTCTTGCGATCTTCGATATGACGATCGATAACGAAATCCGTTTTGGCCGCGATCTCGCCACCAATCTCAACGTGAACTTGAATTTAGACGAGCCGGTGAGACGCCGCGGTGGAGAATTTGAACTGAAAGTTCGTCCGGCCCCGGCCTGGTCCCTGTGGGGCAATGCCGGTTTTCAGCACGTCCGCCGCGAGGATACCAACCTTGAATTGCCCCTGGTACCTAATTTAACTGGAACCATCGGCTTAACTTGGCGACCGAGAGAGGCGTGCGTGTTCACAGTGGTTGCTCGCCACGTTGCGGAGCGGCTCGATGGCAACGATGAGTTCAATGATCGTTTCACGCCGCTTGGCAGTTACGAACTCGTCGATGCCTTATTTAAGTTTGAGAAGCACGGGCTGGCACTTTCGTTCGGTATCAATAACCTGCTGGACGAGGTTTATTCCACAACCGGTTTCAGCGACACACGCTACCCCATGGCAGATCGCAATGTGTACGCCAGCGTAAGTATTAGGATTTAGCCCGGGGGTTACCATGCCAAGCCAACGACATATCTTTTCCGCGTTGATACTGCTCTTGCTTGCCCCTGTGGCACATGCCGGGCCATTCGCACCGGCCGCTGGCCAACCGGGTTCAACCGCAATCTGGATGGGTGACTCATCAATATCGGGGTGGGCGGACGGCTATATCGATTACACGCCCGGCTCGGCGGTGGATCCCGAATGGCAGACGCCGAATTTGGCACTCGGTCCAGCGCTTGGAGACGCCTTCGATATCGTGTCGCTGGGTCGAGGCGGTCGCATCACACTGACCTTTGATACACCGATTGCGAATGGCGCGGGCGCTGATTTCGCGGTGTTTGAGAATTCATTCAGCGATACGTTCCTTGAACTCGCCTGGGTGGAAGTCTCATCCAATGGCGCAACGTTTGTAAGGTTCCCGGGTTTCTCTTTCACGGCATTGCCAGTAGGCCCGTTCGGTGGCCTGGATCCAACAGATATCGACGGTTTTGCCGGCAAGTATCGTCAGGGGTGGGGAACACCTTTTGATCTCGATTTATTCGCGAGCGTCGATCCTGCGATCCTCGACGTCAACGCCGTGACACATGTGCGGATCATCGACATCGTCGGCGATGGGAGCGTGTTTGATAACTGGCCCAGCCAGTTCGGCGGCCCGAATCCGATCTACGACCCCTATGCAACAACCGGCAGTGCGGGCTTTGACTTAGACGCCATCGCCGTCATCAACCAAGGCACGCCACCGCCGCCACCGCCCTCAACGAATGAACAAGTTCCTTTCCCGCCGGGTGCGCTCGCCCTACTGAGCATCTTTATCTTTCTTATCCAAACCCACATTCGACCTCATCAAAAAGTGAAGGAGACATCATGAAACATCCCTCGAAGATATTTTTTGCCCTGAGCGTGTTGTGTATCGCAACCTCGCAAGCGCTAGCGGCAACCGCGGATTTTGAAGGGCTTTTTCCCGCAACCAACGAGCAGACACACCCCGGTCCAGGCGGTGGCTTGTATTGGACCGGCTTGCCGGCCACCGCAGGAAACAGCACGCCCTCCAGTTTCAATTCCAACGGTGCGATTTTCGACAACACCTTCACAAACTTCGGTGGTGGGTTCACCGCGTGGTCTGGCTGGGCGTTCTCGCAAACCGTCGACCAAGTAACGCCGGGTTTCACCAACGATTACAGCGCTTACAACCTCCCCACCGGTGGCGGCGCCGGTGGCTCGCCAACGTATGGCATTAGTTTTGGCACGAGCAATCGCGTAGATTTTTCTACCGAGGTAACGCTCGTTGAAATGATGGTGACCAATAACACCTACGCCGCCCTATCCATGCGCGATGGCGATTCATTCGCCAAGCAATTCGGTGGCTTGAGCGGTGATGATCAAGACTTTTTTCTTTTGCAGATCACCGGTAAGGATGCCCAGGATCTGGCTACCGGCACGCTGGATTTCTACTTGGCCGATTATCGGTTCGCCGATAACGCGCTTGACTACATCATTGAGGCATGGACGCAGGTGGATTTGTCGAGCCTGGGAACCGTTAGCGCGATTGAGTTTTCATTGTCATCGTCTGACAACGGTCAATTTGGGATGAACACGCCGGCCTATTTCGCGCTCGATAACTTAACGTTTGCGCCGGTGCCGATCCCGGCACCGCTGTTATTGTTATCGAGTGGTCTGGGGATCTTGTTCGCTCGACGGCGCTAGGCACCGCTCCGGGCGCACGTTGCGGCGCAGGCGGATCGCCCGCGCCGCGCCCCGCTACGCTTGACCGGTTTGCTGGACCCAAAGTGCTTGGGCCTGCTCCCACCCCACTACAGCGATGGGTTCCCCTTGTTCGGTAACGAATTGGAGCGGCCCCATGAAAGTCATATAAAATTCGCTATCGATGGGGAAGTAGGTCTTATCGTGGCGCGCATTACAGGATTCGTAGCCATAACCGAGCGCGTTCGCGGTTGCGCCCCCTTCCTCGACGCCGCCACGCACTTCCATCTTGCCCTTGGTGAGCAAATATTCACCCGGGCCAACATGAATATGGCGATTAAACGAAGAACCTTCGGGGCAATCAAAAATTGCCGTCCAGGCACCCACTTCGGGCGAGACATGGAGTAGCTTCCAACGAATGCCGCCTTCGGAAAACACATCCGGAAAGGGTTGCCATTCAACCTCTTGGATTTGTACGTATTCTTCAGCCGTTCTAGGTTTCATCAAAACACTCCCCTCTGAGCTAACCGGCAATACCGTTATGGAACAATGTTCTGCCAGGAAAGTCGAGCCGAAAAAGCATGAATGACGAGCGCACCACCGCTTACCGCTCAAACACTCGCTTGGGCAGCGGGAGCAAACGCGTGTGCGAACACGGCTGGTCGGAGAATATCGCGCGCTTGGTGGTGCACGATTTCGCTTTTTTGAAAACGACCTACTGCGAAGGATTCTTATTTCGAGGACTCGCCAACGGCGCGGCGGCCGCGCGCGAGTGTGGCTCATTTGGGATAAGTGGCGGCACGCACACATTGAATCGTCTGGAAGCCGACTTAAACGTGGTACTCGTCTCTGCGCACGCCAGCGACGCGCTTAGCGTCGCCGCGCCATGGGTCAATCCCGATGGCGCGATCGTGGTCATTCCTGCCAAGGTTTTCCAAGAAAAGTATCGACACGGTGAGGCCGCGACCTTGGGGTTCGCCGAGCCAGGGATGATGTTCCATTACCCTTGTTTCGCTGAACCCATCGCTTTAGCAGACCTTGTTTGCATCATCGCTGCACCCTGTGTTTTCGAAGAAGCGACGTCCGTTCAGAATTTGGATCGTCATTTATTGGAGAGCTTCGAAACGCAAAACAATCGCGAAAGGGCAACTCAGCAATTTGAAGCCATTTTGCTGAAACGTGGTCTGGTTGGTGCCCCACCCGTGCGTGCGGATCGCTTTCCCCGCCTTGCCGAATCAGTCTGATATTCTGCTCGTCCATACCACGACCGCGAGAATTGGAATGTTAAAAATATCCTTCATTGGACTGCTTTGCGCGCAGATCACACTTTGTTTCGCAGAAGAAGAAATGATTCTTGATGCGCCTGAGAACGCTTACTGGCACGGCCCATCGCAGTCATGGTTTGTATCAAACCTAGGCGGCGGATTGTCATTGGACAAAGATGGTGTGGGTTGGGTCGCACGGTTCGATGCATCGGGAGCTGTTGCGGCGCCAAGGTGGGTGGATGGATTAGACGCGCCCACGGGCATGGCGGCCTACGATGGTGATTTGTATGTCACAGACCGGGGCCGCGTCCACCAAATCGAAATCAACTCTGCGAAGATCAAACGATCCATTGCACTACCTGACTCGCAATTCTTGAATGATGTGGCCGCTACAGCGGATGGAAGGATCTTCGTCACCGACACGGCGACAAACCGAATTTATGAAATTACCGCTGGCGAAGTCAAAGTCTGGGTTGAATCTACGGCATTACAAAACCCCAATGGCCTGTGGGTAGACGGCGACAAACTAATCATCGCCGCCTGGGGTCCCATGACAGACGTCGCCACGTTTGCCACTGAACACCCAGGGACCTTGTTGCAGATCGATCTGGGTACGAAAGAAATTACGCCCGTTGGGAAAGGGGAGCCGATCGCAAATTTTGACGGGGTTGTTAGCGTAGAGGACGCTTACTTCGCAACGGACTGGACCGGGGGAAGACTGCTTAAGATCTCTAAAAAGGGAGAGGTAAGTGTAGTGTTGTCAGGATTCCAACAGCTTGCTGATCTCGGGTTTAATCCCCAGCAAAAGCAGCTCGGACTCCCTGTAATGAAAGACAACCGGTTCATACTGCTCTCACTTGAGCCCTGAAGGCCAAAGCGCTCGAAGTGAACTTCTGGCTGCGAAAGAACATCTGAAAGGTTATGAGGGCGACGCTGCGCTTAGTACCCAGGAGGTCCTGCCATTCGGTTATAGATTAAGCCGTCGTGAGGCCCGCAAACCTGGATCGCCGTCAGCGGCGAGGCGGGGCAAAAGAACGAAGAGCCGGAGTAAGATTGATTCGCCGGACGAAGGGGCCTCGCGTAATCAGAGATACATTGGAAGCGTCATGAAGACGGTCCTGTGCAAGGCATCGCGTGGCGAAGTGAACTGAGAGTCAGATAGATTTAGATCGTCGTGAGTCCAGCAGGGCTGCGCATTGAAGCCGTCGTCAGCGACGGCGAGGCTAGGCACGAAAGAACGAAGAACCGGGGTTTACATATTAGTAACCGAGGATTCTGAGTTCTTGAGCAACAAAGCCTCGCCGAGCGCAGCAGGCTTCAGCTCTCAATCGAAGAAGCCGTGCAAAAACCACTGCTTCTTCTCCAACTCGCGATAAACCCAAACCCGACTCCCCATGCGCGTCTTTGCCATGTAATAGTCGCGTGCAATGGGCGTATCTTCCCACCATCCCGATTCAATCCTTTGCCTTTGCTTACTAATACTCAGCGGACCCTTGAAATAAGGCCGCTCCTTTTTAGCTGGTAATGGAATAGGTTGATTGGTTAACCACAGAGGTTTGGGATCTCGTCGTTCGTGCGGCGAAAGATGGGCATTATCAACTACCGGCGGTGCGCCCTTTTTGAGTGGAGATTCTGCTCGCCAGGAACGTTCGGGACGATGATCTGAATTAACGGTCAACCCATGAATAGCGCGGTCGCCATAGCGGCTTGAGAGCCGGTCAAAAAAAAGGGCTTCGCTTTCTCTTCGAGCTAGGGGGGTACGCTCAAAAAGATCGGTCAGCCCCGATGTAGCGACACGCGTAAACTCATTGGCAAAAATTTCGATACCACAAACAGGTGCTTCCAACGTTAGCTTCGATAATTGTTCGCGTAGAAGTGTTAAAAAATGCTCAGGTTGGTGCTGGGGCTCAGAGCAAGCAAGGCGGAAAGATTGCATGCGCTGTTCGCCTCGCTTTTCGCCGTTGATCAGCCGCCAATGGAGGCGGCGAGTCTGCAAACACCCGGCTCTTAAAAAACCAGCCAGTTCGTGCAATAACCGTTCGCATGCCGTTGCCAGAGCTAAGCTATTGGTCACCTGCCAGGGCAGCTCCAAGCTCGACTCAAAACATTTCGGTAATTCATAAGGTGTACGTGGATCGGCTTCTCGCCCCGTAAGCTGATCCAAAAGCTTGATGAAAGCTGGCGACAAACGCCGTGACAGACCAGCACGCGGCAATCGCAAACACTCACCAATAGTCCTCACGCCGATACTCTTCAAGGCATCATGTTGTGCTTGTGTAAGCGGCATAACATGAACATTTAGTTCGGCGACCGATTTCATGATATCGGTCTGCTTTTCAACAATGGTTCTTTGTCGCGCCTGAGCCAGGAATTGGGCGGCTAACGGCGTTGGCGCAACAGCAAACTCCGCACGATACCCTACACTCCTGATACCGCGTTTCATCTGATTGAGTAGACCATCTAAGCCCGAAAACAGCTTGAGACTGCCTTTTATTTCCAGGGCAACGCCATCATCGCCTACCGTAATAACTCTGGGTGAAAACTGCATTGCCCAAGCGCAAAGCTTTTCAAGCGCGCGGTGCTCGGCTGTTAGATCACGTTCAAGCACCACCAACTCCGTGAGCGCATGCGCGGCACTTAATGCCATGCCTATCCGGACACCAGCACTTGCCGCTTTAGCGTTGCATAACAGGACTCGCCGCTTAGTGCCTTCACCATTGACGACAATACAAGGTCGCTCATGAGCAGCCCCCCGCAAGCGTACCTCCAGAGGTAAGTGGGGGAAGTGCAAGTGCAGCCAGAGTTCTTTTTTTGTCTCAATTTGTGGCTGTGGCTTGTGCTGCGAGAATGGCTTAAGCGCGGCTACGCGGCTACCTTGCACTTGGCCTTGTTCGATAGCTAATTGCATTTGCTTAGAACTCGACTTGGCACTGGCGCGGCCAGCGCCCTCCGCGGGCTTTGATGATTTCAAGTTGGGCACGAGAACAATCCTCTTTTTGTATTTTGATACGCAAGTTGGCAGATGAAGCATGTTCGGCATATTGAACACCACGGAAAATGACGCCCCAGGTATGACCAACCTCGGCAGCAAGTTGTAGACGGCGCAGACTCAAGGCAGAAATATCATCGTGCCAAAAAAGCGCCGCGCCACAATCACCAAAACGTAACGCTTGCTCAAAGACCCACAAAGCCTCGGAGCTATCGTTTTTTTCTTCGGGTAAATCAACAATCAAGCTGTGTTGTAGATCAACACCCGCTGTTTCTAGACCGGGCGCATAAGGCATCTGCGGCGGCTTAACCCAGATGATCCAGGCGTTGTTATGACTTAATTGAGCAAGTGCCGGCACGATTAAGCGCATTGCGCCTACGCCGAACTCGGGAACTAGAATTTCTGTAAGGCCATGTGGCCAACCACCGTTGGGTAAGGCTTCATCAAGGGCTTGAAAACCGGTTGCTAAGCCATTTTTAGGGGCTACCTCCCCTGCACGCCAGATTTTGGCGCCTTGTATTAACTCGCTGAGGTTCATTGTGAGGTTCTAAGAACACCGACGCCAAGACCTTCAATAACCAGTTCTTGATGGCGTAAATCAATTTCGATTGGGTCAAATTCAGAATTTTCAGGGAGCAAGGAAACTTGATGGCCACTACGTTTAAAACGCTTTACGGTGACCTCATCGTCGATACGAAATACCGCGATCTGCCGATTGCGCACTTCACCCTGGGCGTGGACCGCCAATAGATCACCATCAAGAATGCCGGCATCACGCATACTCATTCCAACTACACGCAATAAGTAGTCGGCGGCGGGGCGGAAAAGATGGGGATCTACACGGTGATGATCTTCAATGTGCTCGGCGGCCAACAAAGGCGCACCAGCCGCAACTCGTCCAACAACGGGTAACTCGCCGATCGCCGGCGGCAATTCGCCTGGCAGGCGGATCCCGCGTGAGGTACCGGGCATGAGTTCAATAGCCCCCTTACGTGCCAAGGCACGCAAATGTTCTTCTGCGGCATTGGCGGAGCGAAACCCCAACGCTTCGGCAATCTCGGTACGTGTAGGCGGCATACCGGTTTCGCGCATGGCCTCGCGAATTAAAGCGAGAACTTCGGCTTGCCGTTTTGTGAGTCCTTTAACCATGAGAATACTGTTTATAAATACAGGTGTAAGTATATACAGCAATTTATTGCTTTCAAGTTAAAGTACAATTTTTTTTTAAATTATTGATTTGAATAAATTTTGATGCCTCCGCGTGGGCCCACCCAAAATGCTCTAGCAGACACTCGAATACCAACTTGAGCAACAATAAATGTCAATGAAAGCGTCAGTTATACTGCGCGCCGCAAAATTCGAGCGGGCTGGCCGCATCATCCAATCGACTCATATTCGTGCTCTTAACAAGCGTTAAGGAATAACTTAGTGGCCAATACCGAAGCCAAGGGACTAAGCCGCATACTGAACGCCACGCATTACTCTTACCGTGGTTTCCTTGCCGCTTGGCGCAACGAGGAGGCCTTTCGTCAGGAAGTTGGGCTGCTCATCGTTCTAACACCCTTAGCATTTTTTGTTGGACGCAGCGCCAGTGAATACGCCCTGCTGATCGGAACGCTACTGATCGTTTTAATCACTGAGCTACTCAATTCGGCGATCGAGGCGATCACCGATCGGGTCGGTATCGAACGTCACGAATTATCTGGTCGCGCCAAAGATCTAGGATCGGCGGCAGTTTTCGCTAGTCTGCTGTTGGCCGCACTGGTGTGGGGCTGTGTGATCTATGCGCGATGGGGGTTATCGCTTTAACCGCCCAGCGCGCGAGCGAGCGCTTTACTCGTGGTCCGCAGTCTTTCCACCAAAACATTCTGAAAGGCGCGATTGAGGCGCACTTGGCTAGGCAACGATGCCCACTCACGGAAATCCTTATCGATCTTCACGAGCACTGTTTCGCGATTAGTTGTAACCGTTGCCGTACGCCCGGCTGAGGTCAGGTATTCCATCTCTCCAAAACACTCCCCGGTTTCGAGATCACGGATGCGCGTGCCGTTGATCGAAATGGCCACCGATCCTTCGGCCACGACAAAAAATGATTGCTCTTGATCGCCTTCACTGAACACTGCCTCATTCGCGGAATAGCTGCGCCAGTCGGCAACTTTCGAAACCTCCTTGATTTCTGCCTTGGAAAACTCCGAGAAAAAAACCAACTCTTTGAGCTTCTCTAACTTTTGCTCATCGGTAAGCTGAATGAGCGCGCGTTCAAGCTGATCCAAGGCATCATCAAGATCGCGGACGATCTCAGCGCCGGTCGCGTAACGATCCGCGACATCCTTGGCGAGCATGCGCTTGATCACCCGCCACAAAACCTCAGGAACTTCTGGGTTGACTTCGTGGATGGGCTGCGGGTCTTCGCTACAGACTTTTTGAATTAAGCTAGATAGCCCCTTCGCTGCAAATGGCGGCGTACCGCACAGCATCTCGTAGAACACAGAACCTAGCGAAAACAAATCAGACTGCGAGGTGAGTTCTTTATCTTCGGCTTGCTCTGGCGACATGTACAGCGGCGACCCAAACCAACCCACGATTTGCGTTTGATCGACACCCATGCGCCGGGCAATCCCGAAATCGCCGAGCTTCGCCACACCAGCGTTGGTTAACATGATATTTGCGGGCTTAACGTCGCGATGCAAAACACCTTGCTGATGCGCATAGTCGAGGGCATCGGCGCTTTGCCTGATGAGGCGCACGACCTCGGCCACACTCAGAAGCTGTTCTTGCGAACAAAAGGATCTCAGAGTTTCACCGCCGTCGATGAACTCCATCACCATATAGGGCTGACCATCCTCTTCGCCGGCTTCGTAGACCTTCAAGATATTTTGATGATCGAGGCGTCCAGCCGAACGCGCTTCGTTGATAAACATTTTTTTGGCGACATTTTCACCGTCATCACCAACGTCGGCATTTGTCGCTACCGGGAGTATCCTCAAAAACCCAAGACCTATGACACCCTCTATGTCCCAAGAGCGACCTACTATACTGGACGG
>JBCCEV010000044.1:0-26280 GCA_039030125.1 Pseudomonadota bacterium
CCGTAGGCATTATTGCCCAAGCCAGCGATGCAGACAGCAGCGATACGGTCACCTACACCTTAAGCGATGACGCCAATGGCCGCTTTGCCATCGACGCCAATACCGGTGTCGTCACCGTTGCCGATCTCTCACAGCTTGATCACGAGACCGACACCGCTCATACGATTGAGGTCACCGCCACCAGCTCCGATGGCAGCACTAGTACCCAGACCTACACCATCAATGTCGGCGACGACACGAGCGAAGCAGCCGTTGGTGCCATCAGTGATAGTGACGGCGGCGCCGGGGGCAGTATTAACGAAAGTGCGAGTAACGGTGCCACCGTAGGCATTACTGCCCAAGCCAGCGATGCAGACAGCACCGACACCGTCACCTATACCTTAAGCGATGATGCCAATGGCCGCTTTGCGATCGATGCCAACACCGGTGTCGTCACCGTCGCCGATGCGTCACAGCTTGATCATGAGACCGATACCGCTCATACGATCGAGGTCACCGCAACGTCGAGTGATGGATCCACCTCGACCCAGACCTACACCATCAATGTCGGCGACGACACGAGCGAAGCAGCCGTTGGCGCCATCAGTGATAGTGATGGCGGCGCGGGTGGATCGGTTATGGAGAGTGCCACCAATGGCGCGACCGTTGGGATCACCGCCCAAGCCAGTGATGCAGACAGCACCGACACCGTCACCTACACCTTAAGCGATGACGCCAATGGCCGCTTTGCCATCGATGCCAATACCGGTGTCGTCACCGTCGCCGATGCGGCACAGCTTGATCACGAGACCGATACCGCTCATACGATCGAGGTCACCGCCACCAGCTCCGATGGCAGCACCAGTACCGAGACCTACACCATCAATGTTGGCGACGACACCAGTGAAGCTGCGGTGTCAGCAATCTCAGACACTGATGTACCGGCGTCCACAACAATTTGGACGGAGGCTTTTGAATCCGTTGCTAATGGGTCTCAATCAGACACGGGATCCACAGCCTGGACGACAGACGACAGCGGCGCTCTTGCCACACCGGTCCATGGCGTCGATAGCGGTGTCTACGAATTTTCCAAATCGGCAAATATGGATGGTCTGGGAGGTTCAATTGTTTGGCAAAGCGAAACCATCGATATTTCAAATATCTCTGATCTGACTCTGTCGCTAGATATCTTCGATGCCGGGGGCTTAGAAGCCAGCGGCATCCTTCAAGACGAACTCACCATTTTTGTAGTGGTCGACGGAACACGCACGCAACTCCATCAGGATGCCGGCGGCATTGATGGCGGCCCATCATTCACTTTTAACAGCCTCCCAACCGGCGATGAGCTGTTAATTGAAGTCGAATCGCAAATTACCCATACCGATGAGTTCTATCGGATCGATAACGTACAGCTTTCGGGCACACCTATCGACAATGCCGTATCAGAGAGCGCGCTCAACGGCGCCTCAGTGGGAATTACCGCCCAGGCGTCGGATGCCGACAGCACCGACACGGTCACCTATTCCTTAAGCGACGATGCCAACGGCCGCTTTACCATCGACGCCAACACCGGTGTCGTGACCGTCGCTGATGCTTCACAGCTTGATCACGAGACCAACACCTCACACAGCATCGAGGTCACGGTCACTTCAAGTGACGGTTCAACCTCAACCCAGACGTATAACATCGCGGTCACTGATGACACCGCGGAATCAGCGGTTTCCGCGATCAGCGATACCGATGGCGTCAGCGGCGGCAACATCAGCGAAAACGCCAGCAACGGCGAATCGGTTGGTATTACCGCTGAGGCATCAGATGCCGATGCCAGCGACAGCGTCACGTATTCCTTAAGCAACGATGCCGGCGGGCGCTTCGCCATCGACACCAATACCGGTGTCGTGACCGTCGCCGACGCCTCGCAATTGAACTATGAGGTGGACACCTCTCACACCATTGAGGTGACGGCCACTTCGTCGGATGGATCGAGCAGCGCGCAAACTTATACCATCGCCATCAACGACTACCGCGAGGTGCAGACCACGCCCTCGACGTCCAACACCATGTACGCCGGCGGTGGCGGTGACGGCGATGGAGACGGCGATGGTGCGGGCGACGACGTCATGGGCACCGCGAACAACGACCTCATCTACGGCGATGGTGCCAGCAATCAGCTCGAAGGTACCGGTGGCGACGACGTGATCTACGGCGGGAGCAATGCAGACGAAATCTACGGCTACAAGAGAGACCTGGGTGGCGGTGGCGATGGTGATGGAGACGGTGATGGAGATGGCGGCGGTGACGCGGACGATGGTGGCCGTGATTTTCTATACGGCGAGGCCGGTGACGACGATCTTTGGGGCGGCGACGGCAACGATTATCTTGATGGCGGCACCGGCAACGACGACCTTTGGGGTGGCGGGGGCGATGATTTTCTTAGCGCTGGCAGCGGCAACGACTCAGCATTTGGCGAAGCAGGAGACGACACCTTTATTTTCCGCGAGGGCGACGGCGCCTCAAATTCTTTCGACGGCGGTGCCGGTGGCGGTTGGACGGACGTAATTCAGCTACAGAACGCTACCGGCGGCGACCCCACCGACGGCTGGACATACCAGATCGACAGCGGCTCGATTACCGCGAGCGGCGATGGCTTTGTAAACCTGTCTTCCGATGCAAGCGGCAGCATCACGCTGGCCGATGGCAGCGAGGTTGATTTTTTAAACATCGAGCGCATCGAATGGTAGCCGTTATTGTGCCGCGCGGCACCGAGCACGCCGCGCCAGCGCTGTTACTCAAACCCCCTTCGCAGAACCTGATCACAACTCGGCAATTTCAGAGCGCGCGCCATCTAGTCCAGGCCCTGCGACGCCGCTTAACAACAGATCCCTATCATGTTGTGGTGCGTGCCGGAAACGCCGCCGATCTCATCGGTTTATCCAAAGAGCTGATCGGACTTTTAACCGCAAACCCGTGCGCCGAGCAAAAATCTCATCCAAATCGCTCGCCGGTGCCTTTTACAAAAATCGAAGTCAAGCTCGACGCGCTCACTAAATCAGATCACGTTACCCGCTACAGTCGCACTGCCCAGGCTTTGCCCCCACATACCGACTCCTCGTACGACCAGAAGCCCCATCAGATATTAGTTTTTGCAATGCAACGTCCGGCAGCCAATGGCGGTGCCAATCACGTGATACCTGTCGACGCTGTGGTCGCTCGTCTTGACGCGGCCACGCGCGCCACCCTAAGGCTGCCGATTTACCCGTTCGCTCGTCACCGTCTACCGATCCTTGAGGATCGCGGCGTACGCGGGATCGCCATCCGCTACTATCGCCAACAGCTCTTGCAAAACCCCGTGGCATTGAAAGCGCTTCCGCCCGGTGCCAAGCAAGCCCTATTCGAGCTCGAAGAAGCGCTCGATCACCTGAAAACGGCTCAAAGCTTCAAGCTTGATGCCGGGGATTTGCTGTTCATCAACAACCGCCGTGCATTGCACGGGCGCAGTAGTTTCGCGCCGACGAGCGGCCGGCTGTTGTTCCGCTTTCGCGTCAGAGCCGAGCAATTCTGAATCCCGGTGATCAAGCAAGCCCTTGCCAACAACATGGAATCGCGCTCGCAACAGCGCGACGGCCTAACCAAAGTCACCGCCATCCTCACCGAGGCCGAACATGCGTGGGGCGCCGGCCAATGGCAACGCTCTCAAGCATTGGCAATGCCCCTCTTCGAATGTCAGCTCAGCGTTCCAGAATGCCTGCGCGTTGCCCGCTTTTGCCTGCAGACCGGTAATTTCGAACGCGCACAAACCCAATTTGAAAGAGCGCTGACGCAAGGCCCAGTGCACCCGAGGTTCCTGCGTGATCTGTCGGCGCTGCATTGGCGTCAAGGCAATCGCGCGACGGCGCGCCATCTCTCGCGCCGGGCGGCAATGCTAGAGCCTCTGGCTCGCGCGCCGCGCACGGCGAACGCGCGATGTGCAGCCTTGCGGATCAATGCGGCGGAAAACTGCCACCATATGCTGCGCTGGAATGAAGACCTTGGTATTTATGTCCGGCGCCTGGGCGGCGGACATTTTGCGACCCGGCATCTCGTGCGCCATGGCGAAATTGATTTCGACGTCGCGCACGCCTGTAACGACAATCTTGCCAAATGCGTCTTGTCACCCGACACCAAGGTCATCGTGAACACCATCGCGTGCCCCGATCTCCATGCCCACGCGCTGACCACAACGGCGCGCTTCCTGGAGCGCCACCCGCAAGCGACGGTGATCAATTCACCAACACAGGTGCAGCAGACTACGCGAGACAATAACTATCAGCGGATGCGCGGTCTTGATGGCGTGATATACCCGCCGACCACGCGGGTTCGCATCAACTCCAACAACGCGGAGGTCTACGCGGCAGCCCTCGAAATAGGGTATCCGTTGCTCGCGCGCATTGCCGGTACGCAAACCGGAGAGAGCCTCGCGCGCATCGGTTCGCATGAAAAACTACGCGATTACCTCGCCGCGCTGCCGAGCGGTAGCGAACTCTATCTGGCTCGGTATTTCGATTGCCGGGCCGCGGATGGTTTGTATCGCAAAACCCGCGCGTTTTTCATCGCTGGCCAGTTCTATCCCGTTGCACGGCTCAGCAACACAGACTGGCAGATCCACTCTGGGGATCGCTACCGGGTAATGTCGCAATCACCCCAGCATCAAATCGAAGAACAAGATTATTTGTGCGACCCTGAGAAATTCTTGGGGGCTGATGCAATATCGGCACTCCGGGCGATTGCCGAGGCCATCGACCTTGATTTCTTCGGGATCGATTTCTGGGTCAGACCCGATGGCCAAGTTATCGTCTTTGAAGCGAACGCGGTCATGCGCCATAACTTTGATCACGCCACCACGTTCCCCTACACCCGCCCTCACCTTGAACGGATATCAGACGCCTTTGTCGCAATGGTCGCCGGACCTGCCACCAGCAATTCAAAGGCGAACCCCAAATCTCCCCAAAACCTTAAGAATTCTAGGAATTTACCGATAAAACCGTAGATCAACAAAACCCCTAGAGGAACATCGAAATGACCACGGCGGGCGCTGCAGCGAGCCGCCTGGGCAAGACGACGCGTCATGAACACCACAGCGGCACAGCAGTTTGCGGCGCCCAGTACTTGGCGACGCCTTGACGTACTCGCGGCATCGATCTCTATCAATCTGTTAACCCTGGCGATGCCTATCGTGGTCTTGCAGGTCTACGACCGGGTGCTTCCAAATCAATCTATTGAAACCCTGACGCTGTTCGTCTCAGCTCTGATTGTGGTTGCCATCACCGACGGCTTTCTAAATTTCGCCAGGGCCACGTTGTTAGCAAAGTGCGCGGCAAAATTTGAATACGACACGGGCCTGCGGGCAATGAGTGCGGTACTGAACAGCGATCTCGCACAGTTTGGATCGCAATCACACGGCGCTCATTTGGAATGCTTTCAAGGCATCGACACGATCCGCGACTTCTATCATGGCCCCTCAACCTTACTTGTCGTGGAGCTACCCTTTGTTGTCTTGTTCCTGGCCCTCATTTGGCAGTTCTCGGGAGCCATGGTTTTGATCCCGTTGGCAATGATTGGGATCTTCGCCCTGATCTCGTTTTTCGCCGGGATCAATCTTCGCCACGCGATCGAGAACAAGGCCGATCATCACGAACGCCGACAAAATTTCGTGATCGAGTGCTTGCACGGCATGCACACCATCAAAGCCTTGGCGATGGAACAGTTGATGCAACGTCGCTACGAACGCTTGCAAGCCAACTCCGCGAATTCCGTTTTCGATCTCGCTCGCATCAACAGCGTTGTGCAAGGCCTTGCGGCGAGTTTTTCACAAGCGGTGATGATCTGCTTCGTTGCGATTGGCAGCATTTACGTGGTCAGTGGCGATCTCAGCGTCGGCGCGCTTGCTGCCGGCACCATGTTGGCCGGCCGGGTCCTGCAACCAGCGCTGCGTGCGCTTAGCTTCTGGACCTATCGGCAATCGGTTCTCGAAAGCGAGAGAAAACTGAATCGCTTGCTGAGCTTGCCGCAAGAATCGATGAGTGAGGAGAAAGGCGCTTTCAAGATCAATGGCAAAATTGAGCTTCGCAGCGTCGATTTCGGGTTTGAGGTCCAGGGCGAAAAACTCCTCAAGGATGTCAATCTGGTTATCGAACCCGGCGAATCGGTTTCAATTCGCGGGCCCAATGGCGCGGGCAAGAGCACCCTGCTCAATCTGATCATGGGTTTCATCTCGCCGGATGAAGGCGAGGTGCTCATTGACGACCACAACATTAAGGACCTTGATCGCTCATCTCTGCGTTCGCAGATCGGACTGATCCCCCAGCACGGTGTGCTTTTCGACGGGAGCTTGATCGACAACATGACCCTTTATCGAGATGGCAAACCAATCTCGGAGGCGATTCAGCTCGCGCGTAAACTCGGGCTCGACGGCACCATACTCAAGCTGCCCGAAGGTCTCGACACGATGGCCAACAGCGATCTCTCGCAGGCGATACCACACGGGTTCGCGCAGCGCTTGGTCACGGTACGGGCTTTGATTGGAGATCTCTCGATCGTCCTTTTCGACGATGCCAATCTTGGCTTCGATGACCGCAACGACGGCTATTTGCGCGACATGCTGCTCGAACTGCGCGGCGACCATACCGTCGTGGTGGTATCCCACCGCCCATCATTGCAGCGGATTTGCGACCGCCACTACGAGATCCGCGACGGGCGGCTCGTCGTTGCCGGCAGTGCCGCCCAGGGCAAGCGTTTCGGTGGCGCGAACGTGCAAGTTCTAGAGGGCAATAAACCATGACCCGGGCCTTGTCCTCACCGATCTTGTCGGAAGACTTTGCCGCCGCCATGCGCGAGGGTCGCATTGCTGACGCGGCGCGGGTTTCACCGTATACGGCCTGCTTGATGCCGCTGCTGGAGTCGCTCGGTTGGCACGACTACCAACGCGACGTCCTCGAGGCCTTGCCCCACTTCTCCGCCTATCTCGACCTCACCGATCTGCGCAATATCCTGGTCACCTTGGGATACGAAACGCAGGAAGCAAGCGTCACCCCCAAAGACCTTCCGGCGGAGCTTATGCCCGCGCTGTTCGTCACGGCCGCGGGCGAGGTCTATCTGCTCAAATCGAAGTCTGGAAAGCTGACCGACTATTTTCATGGGGATAGCTGCGAACACCGGCAAGGTGAAATCACGCAGCGTGGCAAAGTCTACTTACTGACAGACACCTCCAGCCAGAGTGCCGGCGATGGCCAGGATGAACCCTGGTTCTCCGAACTTATTCGACGCTTTCATGTGCTTGGCAGGCACTTATTGGGCATGACCCTCATTCTGAACATTGTCGCGGTCTGTGTTCCCGTTTTCATCATGGCCGTCTACGATCGGGTTATCGGCACCAAGGCCATAGACTCCCTTCCCTACTTTGTCATTGGTATCGCCTTGGCGTTGGGTGTCGAACTGGGCTGCCGGCTGTTGCGCTCGGTGACGCTCGGCACGCTCGCGGGCCGCATCGACTATCTAATTGGCACGCTCAGCTTCCGCCAGATCCTCACGCTCCCTCCTATCATGACCGAGCGCTCTTCGGTCACCGCGCAACTGTCTAAACTTCGGCAGTTTGACAATATTCGCGATTTTTTCGCCGGTCCGAGCGCGACCACGCTGCTAGAAGCGCCGTTTGCGGTCATGTTTATCGCTGTGATCGCCCTGCTCGGAGGATGGCTGGCGTTGATCCCGGTGGTCAGCGCTTTACTTTATTTCTCCTTCGGTTTGCTGTGGCTGCCGCAGATGCGACGACACTTGCGCCAAGCGGCGCGCTCGCGCACCGCCAGAGATCAAATCCTGATGGAAACCTTCAGCGGCTTACGCGAGCTCAAAGCACTGGGCGCTGAGTCGCAATGGCTGGACCGCTTTAAGGAGTGCGGCGCACAGAGCATCGTCGCGACCCGGCGCGCGAGCGTCGATCACGCCATTCTCTCCAGCGTTACCAGCGCCATGATCCTGATCTCGGGCACCGCAATCTTGGGTTTCGGTACGCTCCAGGTCATTGCGGGGAATATGAGCGTGGGCGCATTAATTGCTGTGATGGCGCTGTCATGGCGCGCGCAAACACCGCTGCAAAGTTTGCTTCTTGCCCTAGCCCGATTCGATTCCATTGCAAGTGGGGTCAAGGATCTTAACCAGCTCATGCGCTTGGGTGGCGAGAAGCATGGGAGAAAGTCTTCATTGCTGTCGGGAGAAATTGGTGGGCGCATCACCTTTGACAGAGTTAGCTTCCGTTACGGCCAAAATCTGGATCCAGTGTTAATCGGCATTAGCCTTGAGGTGCCCGAAAAGGGATTCCTCGCAGTGGTTGGTCACAACGGTGCCGGCAAGTCGACGCTGCTCAAGCTCATTAACGGTCTCTACCCGATTCAATCGGGGACAGTATTTATCGATGGTGTCGATACGCGCCAATTTGATGCCCGCGATTTGCGCCGAATCGTCGCCTACGTTCCGCAAAACCCCAGTCTCTTCCGCGGCACAATCGCGCAGAACCTGCGCCTGAAAGACCCACTCGCAACCGAAGATGACATCCGCTTGGCGTGCTTTAAGACCGGGATCTTGAAAATGGTAGAAGGCCTGCCTGAGGGATTTAATACGCTGGTCGGCGATGAGAACACCTGGCGCTTACCGGGCGGTCTGATCCGCGGCATCTGTATTGCGCGCGCCTTCGTCGGTAGCTCCCCAATCTTGCTTCTGGATGAGCCCGCCTCCGGCCTCGATAGCGACGCCGATGAAGCGCTCATGCTTCAACTGCGTTCCTTGAAAGGACATGCCACGGTGATCATGGCGAGCCATCGTCCCAGCCACATCAAACTGGCCGACCGTGTGCTGGTCATCGATCGCGGGATGGCAAGCAAAGTGGTGAAACCGACTGACTACTACACAGCAGAACACCAATCATCCGGCGACACGCCAAACAAGAGGACCCGTCATGGCTGAACATAATCTGCAATCGCGGCAACGGGCAGGTATACCAAGAGCCCGGGCACGCTTTCTTACCCAGTCCATTCAACTTGAGGAGCAATCTGTCGGCGGCGTAGCCAGCCTCGGCATTCTTCTCACCGCCCTGCTTATCGTTGGCGGTATCGGTTGGGCGCACATCACGCCGATCGCGGAAGTCGCGAAATCGACGGGCGAGATCATTCCTGCCGGCCGGATTCATCAAGTCCAGCATCTAGAGGGCGGGATCGTCCAAGCGATTCATGTCGATGATGGTGCACGGGTTAGCGTTGGCGAAGTTCTCCTTGAGTTGCGCACAACGACCGCTTCAAGTGAACTCGCCCAAGCCGACGCCCGCAAACAAGCGCTTGAAGTACGCCTCACCCGCTTGGACGCGCTGTTGAGTGATGCCCAAAGCTTGGGCGATGAAGGCGCGCGCTTGCCGTTGTTGCAACGCCAACTGTTTACCGAGCAACGCCAAACTTACCAAGATCAAATCGCGCTTTTCGACGCTCAGCAACGCCAGCGCCGCCAAGAGATGGCTGCCAAGACTAATCAAGCAGCAGCGCTGGAAAAGGAAGTCGCGCTCACCCAAGAGCGCCAAGACATTCACGATTCAGCGAATGATTTGTTGGTCGTCTCCAAAGTTAGCTTGCTTGATGTCGGTGCCCGATTGGCACGCGCGGTGAGTGAACTGCGCAATGTCGAAGGGCAAATCCAAGCGGCCCGCGACGGGATCGCGGAAATAGAAAAGCGAAAATCCGAATTCGTTAGCCGCTGGCGTCAAGATCTGCGTCTTGAAGCGGAGCAAATTAGTGCTCAGCTTGAAGAACTTAGCGAGGAACGCAGCCGTCTGGGCGACCGACTGGAACGGCTGAGCATACTCGCGCCCGTCGACGGCGTTGTGCAAGGTCTCAACATCAACACTATCAATGCGGTCGTCGAGCCCGGCCAAGTCATTCTTGAGATTGTTCCAATTGAGGACGAACTCGTCGCCGAGACGCGGGTCGCCCCTCGCGACATCGGTCATGTGAGACCTGGCCAGCGAGTGGACGTCAAAGTAAGCAGTTTTGATATCCAGTGCTTTGGCAGTGTGCCGGGAAGCCTACGCTCGGTGTCGGCCACCACCTATCTCGATGCCGACCAAAAACCGTTTTATAAAGCGGAGATTTTGCTGGCGCAGGACTATGTGGGCAACGACCCGTCTTTAAACGGCCTACTCCCGGGAATGACGATAGATGCCGACATCCGCACCGGCGAGAAAACCGTTCTCGAATATATTCTCAAACCCGTCTACCGCGGTTTTGGCGCCGCGATGCGCGAGCGCTAGGCTTGGGCAACAGCAGCGGTTTGAGGCTGCCGTGCCGCGGTGACGAAGCTCTCGAACGCGCTTGGATTTAAAGCCCGCGAATAGAGATACCCTTGCGCCGAATGGCAACCCATATTGAGCAGGGTCATAGCTTGCTCTTCGGTTTCGATCCCCTCTGCCACGGTGCTCACGTTGAGTTGCCGACTAAGTTCCAGCACGCTCGCCACAATCGCGCGATGCGCGGGCTCGCTCATAACGTCGGTGACAAAAGAGCGGTCAATCTTGATAGTGTCGACCTTACAGTGACGGACCCACGCGAGAGACGAATAACCGGTGCCAAAATCATCGAGCGCGATCCGCGCGCCAAGCGTTCTAAACCCGGCGAGATTGTTCTGCACTACCTCGCGGTTTTTAAAGATTGAGGTTTCCGTCAACTCGAATTCCAACAGATTCGGATCCACGCCGAGCCGGGCGACCTGCTCCGCAATTTGTTGATGCAATCCTTCGGTGGCGATTTGGTGAGATGACAAATTGATCGCAACGCGCGGCGGAACAAAACCGCGGGCATCCCATTCTGCGATTTGCGAGAAGGTCGCCGTGAGTACCCAGTTGCCCAGTTCATGGATTAATCCGCAGGACTCTGCCACCGGCACGAATTCCGCCGGCGACAACCAGCCCCGCTCGGGATGCTCCCAGCGCAACAAGACCTCACAACCATTAATCACACCGCTGTCCAGTTCGAATTGCGGTTGAAAGGCGAGCTCCAAGGCATTTTCACTGAGCGCGACGCGCAAATCGCTTTCAATTTCGAGTGATGAGCGTGCGCTTTCCTCCATGCTCGGGTCGTAGTAGCGGAACTGATTTTTACCCGCCGTTTTCGCCGAATACATGGCGACATCGGCATTTTTGATGAGCTGTTCGGCGTTCTCACCGTTGCCGGGATACACGACGATCCCAACGCTCATACTGACATTGAAATGCAGCTCGTCAATGTAAATCGGTTCTTCAAAAAGGGCGTACAGGCGCTCGGCAATACGCGCCAGGTCATTTGCATCCTTAATGTCGTTAACAATCACCAAAAATTCGTCGCCGCCCAAGCGGGCGACAAAGTTATGCTGTTCGCCGAGCTGATTGGCGGTGTTATCAGCAGCCTGATCGTGGCGTTGAATCGATACGCTATCGTAAGCGCGCAGGCCTTCAACCAGGCGCTGAGCGACTTTGACCACCAAGCGGTCGCCCGCCTTGTGCCCCATGCTGTCGTTAATAGCCTTGAAGTTATCAAGATCGATGAACATCAAAGAAAACATCTGATTCGAGTTACGTCGCGCGCGGGCGATCTCGGCGTCGAGGCGCTCCATGACAGAGCGCCGGTTGGGTAATCCGGTTAGTGCGTCCACATTGACCAAACGTTGTGTTTGGATCTGCGATTCATTGAGATGCCGGCGCATTTGTTCAAGCGAGGCGGCCAGCACACCGATCTCATCATCGCGTTCTCCGATGGCCAACGGTTTTCGCAACTCACCGTTACCGAATGCACGGGCGGCACGTTTAAGCATATTGAGCGGGCGCATCAGCAAACGGTCAAAACTGAATGCGATGCACAAGAACGTGATCAGCACCGCAACCAAACCCACCACCGTTGCCGCGACAGCAAGATTTCGCGCATCGGCGAAAATTGGACCTTGTGGCACGATGGTGGCCGCGACAAATCCATGACCCAAGGGTCTAGCAAGGCCCACTGCCTTGCCCAACGCTGGCAACGGCGCGAGCGCGCGATTCTCTCCAGCGTTCAACATCGCTTGAACTTCGCCCGGAGAAATCCGCCATGGCCGCGCGGCGGCGCTGCTGGCGCCGACGATTTCGCGCTCAGGATTAAGCACTAATGTCAGCGTATCGTTACCGGGTCGATCGCTGATGAGGTTATCCGTTCTGATTAGGAAAGTGAGGTACAGCGTCTGGCCGCCGATATGCAACCGGTTCACGTAATTGAGAGCCGCGGTCGATCCCGCGCTTTCTTTTTCGAGATACTTGGCCTGCGAAGCGTCACCTTGAGCGAAAATGCCAACAATGGCGTCAAGATCAACGAGGGCTAGATCATTATCGAAGCCCGCCATGGCGAGCACTTCCCCCCCGGCGTCAACAGCCACAAGACCCGCGTAGCGCTGGGATGGCGCGTAGTCCTCCAAGATGTGTTGAATACCAAACACACCTTGCGCTTCAAGTCGCCGGCGGATCTGCTCGACGTCTTCAATCGCCAGTACTTCGCGCTCGTCGCTTTTGGCGATAATTTGCCCGATTTGTTCCAGACCCTTTGCTGCCACCGCGGACGTCGACGCACTGAGCTGCGCGCGATAAGCGAATAGGCCCACAAGGAATGCGGGCAGCACGATAAATGGCGCAATAAAGAGCAGCAGTTTGTTTTGGATACGCATCGTTGTTCGACCAGCGCAATTGAAGTCCCCGCGCACTCACTATGTCGGCCAGATGCGCCTATCCTTGAGCCCATTCGATGCGTTGAGACTGCGATAAATTCATGATCCGTATCGGTTTTCGACCCACGCCAAAACCGGCTAATATGGCGCTCGCCAAGCGCGCGGTGGAGGACCCATGCACGAGCACGAAGAAGCAAGATATTGGAACGAAGAAGGCGGTGAGCGCTGGGTACAATATATTGACCAACTCGAGCGCATGCTCGAACCGCTCACCGGGCGCTTATTTGAGGCGCTGGCCGTGAAGGCAGGCGAGGTTGTTCTGGATATTGGCTGCGGAGGCGGACCGACCACCGAGAAATTGGCCCGACAGGTTGGTCCTGAGGGTCGGGCCTTGGGCGTCGATATTTCGGCGAAGATCCTAAGCATGGCTGAACAGCGTTTTGGTGATATCGCGCAGCTCGAATTTTTACGCGCCGATGCGGGCACCCATCATTTCGATTCCCAATTCGACCTTATAAGCTCACGTTTTGGTGTCATGTTCTTTCCTGAGCCAGAGAAGGCTTTTGCGAATCTTGCTGCGGCCGCGAAATCCACAGGCCGCCTCATATTCCTGTGCTGGCAGCCGCTCGATCAAAATCCCTGGATGCTTGCCCCGGCACAAGCTGCTTTCGAACACGTCGAACCACCGGCAAAACCGGCCCCCGGCGCGCCAGGACCGTTTTCGCTCGCGAGCGTCGAACGGACCGAATCGCTGTTGAGCAGCGTGGGTTTTGGCGACATTCAAATTGAGCCCGTGACCACGGAAATGAACCTCGGTGCTCCCGACCAGGCCTTGGACTTACTCACCAAAGTCGGCCCCGCCGCCGCCCCATTGCGCGAAGCAAATTCGCAACAACGCGAGGCCGCTTTGCAGGCCATGCGTGCGGTGCTGGACGATGCCAGCGACGCTGGTGAGGTCCGGTTTCCGGGCGCGGCTTGGTTGGTGAGCGCCACCATCAACTAAGCCGCAAGCGGCCGAACCGCGATCGCACCCGGGTCGCGGGCCAGCGCACTTCCGCTTTTTAGTTCGATTGCGTACCGCCGGAGATCCACTATCGCCGCCGGAGCGTAGCCTTACCGCTTTGGGGCATATCTCTGCAATAGCGCACTAGATTTGTGCAATCGATGCACTAAAAAGTGTCGCTGCATTACAACAGTGCAAAAGTGGAATCTGGAAAAATCACGCTATCTGTTGTTTTTAAAACAAAAAAAGTTTCAAAAAATGTCGTTTTTTTGTTGGCATTGATCATGCACTCGTGTACTTTACGCGACGGTGGCTCGTGGGCCGCCTCACTCATTTTAGGAGCAAAGAATCGATGAAAATTTTCTTTAAATCATCAGCGGCATTGCTGCTTGCATTTGCGATGGTCGCACCTGCGAGCGCTGAGTTATCTGCAAATATTTCGGTTGCAAATAACTATCTCTGGCGCGGTCTGACGCAATCGATCAACGAGCCGGCCGTTTCCGGTGGTATCGACTACGCGCACGAGTCTGGATTTTACGTGGGGACATGGGTGTCGAACGTTTCCTACGGTTCGAATGACGCGTTCAACTATGAACACGACATCTACGTCGGTTACGCCGGTGAGTACAAGAGCATCAGCTACGACTTCGGCTTCCTCTACTACAACTATGACGAAGAAGCTGACTTCGACTTCGGCGAGTTGTACGGCAGCTTGGGCTACGGCGGTTTCAGTTTGACTGCGTATCTCCTCACCCACTCGGAAGCTGATGAAGACGCCGGTCAAGGCATCATCGGTCGAGATTACGACAACGGCTTCGGCGAAACCTATTACCTGTCGGCTGACTACGGTTTTGAAGTCCGCGACGGATTGGAAATTGGTTTACACCTCGGCTACCACGACGGCGACTTCGTCGACCACTTTAACTTCGGCCGCGGCGAATTCGAATATTTCGACTACAACGTTTCAATTGCCAAAGGTGGGTTTGGTTTCATGGTCAGCCACACCACGCTGGACGAACCGGCTGGTCTGGATACAGGCCTGCAAAACAGCCAGGTTAAATACGTCGTTTCTTACTCGGTCGACTTCGATCTGTAACGAATAAGTATTGGCTCCTTAGGAAGGACTGCATTGTCGAAGATGCAGTCCTCTCCTATTTGTAGCGGAAGAACTCACAGAGAAGCCCTTTCAGTTGCCGCTGTTACGCAGCCGGCGTAAGCGTTTGTTCCCGTCCGTTAGCTCGCGATCGCCCATCAGTACATCCCAAAGACTGATGTCTTCATCAAGGATTTTCTTCTTTGCCCGCTGCTTGTCCGAAAGCTCGGCCTCATCCAGCTCGTCATCACTGTCGGTATAGGCACTCGCCGCCGCAGCTCTTGATGCCGCGGCCGTGCTCGCGTCTTCGGCGGCGCCCCCGGTAGAACGGCCCGCCTCGCAGGCTTGTCGCGCGGCTTTCACGGCGGCCTCAACCGATTTTTGATCCGGCAACGCGCCATCGGCACGCATACCCGCGACCACACCCGCGGCGACACCGCGACACACAGCGCTGGTTTCGGCGAGCGCGACACCGGTCGCGGAGTACAGAATGAGTGCGACGGCTGGGAGTTGTTTAGCTTTCACGATAGGTGCGTTCCTCACTTCTTGACCGGTCATGATCCTACGACCCACTGTAAAAGGCAAAGAGCCCGCCGCTACCCTTATTCTTCGATGGACTATATTTGTTCGATATTCTGCCATCCAAATCCGCGCGCCAAGGCTATACTTGCGGTGGGGTAACGCGGAGTGAGTTTTATGCGCCAAGTCAATGTGGAAACGCTGGATCATGTCACAGCACAGATGGCCTATACGCAGCCTATGGACGGCCCTGCCAAGGTTCGCATTTTCCCGCCCAACAGTGGCCGCCCAATCGAGTCTCCACCGCGGGAACGACACAGCGTTGAAGTGTATGACTGTCGACCGATTGCCGGATCATTAACCTTGGACGTCGCGGGCTTTGAGCTACTGACACACGCCACGGCCGTAAAAAACTTCTACGACGCCGAGCAAGTGCGGCGCGTGTACTACCCGGAAGTCGTTGAACTATTGAAAGCCGCGACCGGGGCCGAAGGGGTTTACGTTTTCGACCACAACGTTCGCAGCCGGATCCGATCCGAACGCAAGGAGCCAGGGGTGCGGGAACCGGTCGATGGCGCTCACAACGATTACACGCTCGCATCTGGTCCTCGTCGAATAGGCGAAATCCTTAGCGAGCACGGCGCCGAGCTTCGTGCCGGGCAACGAGCGGCCGTGATCAATGTTTGGCGACCCATTGTGGGTCCGGTGCAGGATCATCCCATTGCCATATGTGATGCGCGCACCACGAAGATCGAGGACTTCATCCCGACCGAAATCACGCATTACCTGGAAGATGATCTCGAGCGCCCGAGTCTAACCGGTGAGATCTACTCTTTTCAGCACTCGCCAGAGCACCGCTGGTTTTATGTTTCGGATATGCAGCCCGATGAGGCCATCTTGTTGAAATGTTTCGACACGGCCACCGATGGCACAGCTATTTTCACCGGTCACACGGGTTTCGTTAACCCTTCGGCACCGGCCAATCACACCCCCCGCGAAAGCATTGAGGCACGGACCGTCGTGGTCTATCCGACCTGAGGCCCGTAGCCAGCCGCACTCGCTTGTATACCGCGGTTAGATTCTTGAGAATGCGGCGCTCCTCAACTGCGAGTAAGCTGCATGTCCGCCCTACGTTCAGATATTGATCCCGACGGTCTCCTTGAGTTCTCGGTCGTTTTTACCGACCGCTCCCTCAATCACATGTCCATCTCTTTTCAGGAGGTCATGCGCGACATTTCTCGGATCCTTAAAACCGTCTATGGCGCCGACGGCGTCGCGGTCGTCCCGGGCGGTGGCACCTATGCGATGGAAGCCGTGGCGCGCCAGCTTGCAACCGACAAAAAGTGCTTGGTCATTAGAAATGGATGGTTCAGCTATCGCTGGACGCAGATCTTTGAAGCCGGCAATATCCCGTCACAAGCTTCGGTGTTGAAGGCATCGCGAGTCGGCGACGGTCCGCAAGCACCGTTCGCGCCTGCCGCTATCGAAAACGTCATTGCGACAATCGAAAACGAAAAACCGGCGGTCGTTTTCGCCCCCCATGTGGAAACATCTTCGGGGATCATCCTTGATGACGCCTATCTGCGAGCCGTTGGCGAAGCGGCGCGCAAAGTAGAGGCGTTATTCGTGCTCGATTGCGTTGCTTCGGGAACCAATTGGGTCGATATAAAGGCGCAGAATGTCGACGTGTTGATCACAGCGCCTCAGAAGGGTTGGAGCGGCACGCCGTGTGCGGGCTTTGTGATGATGAATGAGCGAGCGCTGGAACGGGTGAGCAACTCGCAGAGCTCAAGCTTCGCCGCCGATCTCAGAAAATGGTATGAGATCATGCAGGCCTACGAGGGTGGTGCCCATGCCTATCACGCAACCATGCCCACCGATGGGTTGCGCAGCATTCGCGACACGATGATTGAAACCGAGTCTTATGGATTCGAGAAAGTCCGTATAGAACAGTTGGACCTCGGCCACAAGATTAGAACCTTGGTCGAAGCGCATGGTTACGCGAGCGTCGCCGCCGAAGGCTTCAAGTCGCCAAGCGTCGTGGTCAGCTACACCAACGAACCGTTAATTCAAACGGGTAAGCGCTTCGCCGAGCTCGGCGTGCAAATCGCGGCCGGCGTGCCACTAATGTGCGATGAGGGTGAGGACTATATGAGCTTTCGTATCGGATTATTTGGCCTGGACAAATTGCATGACGTGGAAGGTTGCGTGGTGCGTCTGGAAGACGCCCTCAGGCAAATCGGTTAAGCGAAAACCCTTTGCTCATGTCGGATAGCCACGGCCCTACCGCACACAGCTATTTCTCACAGCGCTTGCGCCTGCATTATGTCGATTGGGGCAATCCCGGCGCGCCCCCGCTGTTGCTGATCCACGGCGGGCGCGATCATTGTCGCAATTGGGATTGGGTGGCGCGGGCGCTGCGCGGTGAGTGGCATGTCATCGCGCCCGATCTACGCGGTCATGGCGACAGTGAGTGGGTTGCAGACGGTAACTATTTCATGGGCGGTTATGTCTACGATATCGCCCAACTCATTCACCAACAGAATTTGGCGCCGGTCACGATCATCTCTCATTCCCTGGGTGGCAATATCGCGCTTCGATACGCTGGCACCTTTCCGGACTCAGTGCGCAAATTGATCGCCATCGAAGGCCTGGGACCATCTCCTGAGATGTTGAAGAAGATCCTGGGCGAAGGTGACATCGCCGAGCGCATGCAGAAGTGGATCACTGACCGGCGGGCAATGTCTGGGCGGCTACCCCGCCGCTACAAAACCATCGACGAAGCCATCAAACGAATGCAGGAAGCCAACCAACACCTCTCGCCCGATCAGGCACGGCATTTAACGATTCACGGCATCAACCAAAACGAAGACGGCACGTTTTCTTGGAAGTTTGATAACTACGTGCGTTCATGGCCACCGTATGACATGCGCCAGGAAGACCTGCACACGCTATGGCGCCGGATCTCTTGCCCACTAACCTTGGTCAATGGCAAGGAAAGCTGGGCCTCCAATCCCGCGGAAGACGGCCGCGCGGCACATTTCAAACACGTCGATGTTGAGGTTTTCGAAAATGCCGGACATTGGGTTCACCACGATCGCCTCGACGACTTTTTAGCCCTGGCGCGTGCCTTTATTGCTTAACTCGTTGGATTAAATCCTAGTCTTAAGTCCTGAGCTTAAACCCTCGCGGTGGTCTGTTGCTGCCACCACTGCTGATAATTCTGATCCGGCGCTAGGATGCGCGACGTCGCCGAGCTGATTTTTTCTCCGTCTTCGTCCTGGACAGTGATTTCGACCTCAATGATTTCCCCGCGCACCCGGGTTACCTCGATAACAACCTCAATCCGATCGCCAGGACACAGTGGTTTTCGAAAGCGCTCGGGGGCAAAAGTCAGTCCCAAGGCGCCATCACCAGGGAAGTCACTGCCAAAGATCCCAGTGATCGCAATTTGCACCAGACCGCCTGGAACAACGATGTCGTCAACGTCTGGGAACCTCAGTTGCGCCGCGGCGAGATCGCGATGTATGGCATTGTGATCGCCGGCGAGTTCGCAATATCGGCGCACCTGATCGGCGCTAAACGTTAGTGATGCCCGATGCTGCATGCCAACCGTGATCTCTTTGGCGGTGATGCATTTAGTTTGTGGCATTTTTCCTTTGTCTTTGTGTGGCTGCGGTTTCAGAATACTACACAAACCCTAAAGCAAAGCCGCAACGGTTGAACAAGCCACTAAACATCTGCGTTTTCCAGCACATTGCCTGCGAGCATCCCGGCAGTTTTCGTGACTTTGCGGCCGCCGAGGGCATCACCCTCTCGCCTGTCGAACTTGACGAGGGTGAGGCGATCCCCGAATTAGGACAGTTCGATGGCCTGTGGGTCATGGGAGGTCCAATGGACGTTTGGGAAGAACAGCAATTCCCCTGGTTGATTGAAGAGAAGCTTGCGATCCGCGAGGCGATAAGGCGCAAATTACCCTTTTTGGGTTTTTGTTTAGGCCATCAGTTGCTGGCCAGCGCCCTCGATGGCGACGTCGGCGTGGCCGCCCAGCCTGAAGTTGGGATCGAGAAAATAGCATTGACCGAGAACGGCAAAGCGAGCCCGTTCTTATCCGGCACGCCAAATACGCAAAATGTCTTGCAGTGGCATTCCGCTGCCGTCTTACATGCGCCTCAAGATGCTGTAGTACTGGCCCGCTCACCGGCCTGTGAGATCCAGGCAATGTCGATAGGCGATCATGCATTGTCAATGAAATATCATGTGGAATTGATAGAAACGACCGTAAAAGATTGGAATGAAGTGCCCGCGTACCGGGAATCATTAGAGAAGTCGCTGGGCCCGGCTGGCGCCGTGGCTTTCGAAAACGATACAGCGACCCACCTCGGTGAAATGCATCAACAAGCGCAACGACTGTTCGCCAATTGGTGCGCGACAGTCTTCAGCAAATGAACACGATCGTTTCATCGACTGAACCGTGCGCGTGAACTGACGCGAATTCGACTTGGAGCTGCGCGATGTTCGATATCCTTATCCGTAACGCAAAAATTGTTGATGGCACCGGCGCCTCCTCTTACACGGGCGACGTTGGGATCACAGGCGATCAAATTTCGGAAATCGGCCGAGGATTGGGCCGCGCGAAACGAGTTTTTGATGCGGAAGGTCATTTACTAACCCCGGGTTGGGTCGACGTGCACACCCACTATGACGGCCAGGCGACTTGGGATCCGTATCTCTCGCCATCTTCCTGGCACGGGGTAACCACCGCGGTAATGGGTAATTGTGGCGTCGGATTCGCACCCGCTGATCCCAACAGACACGATTGGCTGATCGGTTTGATGGAGGGCGTGGAAGACATTCCGGGCACGGCCCTTGCGGAAGGTATCCATTGGGAATGGGAGACGTTTCCGGAGTATCTCGAGGCGCTCGCCCGCAAACCCCTCGCGATGGATCTCGCCGCGCAGGTCCCGCATGGGGCGGTTCGCGCCTACGTCATGGGCGAACGTGGCGCAACCGATGTCGAAGCCAATGAGAGCGAGCGCGACGCGATGGCAAAGATCGTAACCGAGGCGATCGCTGCCGGCGCCGTTGGATTTACGACCTCACGCACGGTACTCCATCGCTCCATAGACGGTGAATTGGTGCCCGGCACCGAAGCGGACGAAATTGAGCTATTGAGAATTGCGCAGGCCATGGGGGACGGCGGCGGCGGCGTTTTTGAAGTGGCTTCCGATCTCGCACCGGAGGCCGACGAATTCGCCTGGATGGAGAAGATCGTTAAGCACACCGGCAACCGCGTCACCTACGCATGCGTGCAAAATGATGATGACCCTCAGCAATGGGAGCGGCTGCTCTCGCATGCGGCGCAACGTAACGGGATCTATCCGCAAGTGGCAATCAGACCGCCGGGCGTCTTGTTGTGCCTCGAAGGCACTCACCCGTTCGCAGCACGACCAAGTTATATCGCCATTGCAGACCTACCATTAAGCGAGCGTCTCAAGGAGATGCGCAAGGCCGAAGTCCGCGAACGCATCCTGTCGGAGGCGATCCCGCACTCGGCACGATTGCTGCGATTGCTGTTTCTAGAAGGCAAGGCGATGCGCTCAAGCATCTCTGATTACGAGCGCATCTATTGGTTGGGTGACCCGCCGGACTATGAGCCCGCCCCGGAGCTCAGCATTGCCGCAATCGCCGCGCGCGAAGGCGTGGATCCGGAGGCGGTCGCCTACGATCGCTTATTGGAACGCGAGGGCAAAGCCTTTCTTTATTCACCGTTGTTTAACTACAGCGCCGGCAATTATGATGCGGCGCTGGAAATGATGCTCCATCCCAATTCAATATTGGGAATCAGCGATGGCGGCGCACACTGTGGATTAATCTGTGATGCTAGCGCGCCAACCTACCTGCTCACGCATTGGGTTCGCGACCGTAATCGCGGCGCCCGCATGAGCTTGGAGCACGCGGTTCGGATGCAAACCCATGACACCGCCCGCTTGTATGGTTTTAATGATCGCGGCGTGATTGCCGAGGGTAAGCGCGCGGATCTAAATTTGATCGATTTCGATAACCTTGGCTTGCCGTCACCAGAACTGATCAATGACCTGCCCGCCAATGGCGCTCGACTCGTGCAACAGTCAATCGGCTATCAGCTAACGATGGTTGGCGGAGTAGTCACTTTCGAGGGCGGCGCGGCAACCGGGAAGTTACCGGGGCAGCTTCTGCGGCGCCCTGCCTAGGAAAAAGGGGGCCAGAGATTCGCCCCGGCCCCGCTCTGCTTAAATGAATGCGGCGTACTGATCCAAGATGGGCAGCACGGTATCCGCACCTTCCGGCGGCAACGGCAAAATGGCGCGTTTAAAACCCAACTCTGGTAAGGCCTTAATATCGTCGGCCTCGGGTGGCATCGCGAAGAACATCCCCAGATCGATCGACGCCGGATCCCGACCGACCTTGTCGCAAGCTTCCTTGATTTCAAGCAAGCCGCTTTCAACGTTGTACATTCCGCCCAAAGGCATCCACCCATCGCAGAATTCGGCAATATGCGCCGCAGTTTTGGGACCGGCGGCGCCGCCCATCACGATCGGCGGATGCGGATCGCTGACCGGTTTTGGCCACGCCCAACTTGCTTCAAGATTGATGTGCTCGCCCGAGAAGCTCGCTTCTTCCTTGGTCCACAATTCCTTCATAAGCAAAATGTATTCGCGCAAGATCGCCCGCCGCTTCTTGTAGTCAAGACCGTGGTTGCGCATTTCCTCGACGTTCCAGCCATAGCCGACCCCGATTTCAACGCGGCCTCCGGATATCATGTCCAAACTCGCAACCTCTTTGGCCAACCAAATCGGATCACGTTGCGCAACCAGGGTAATACCCGTACCCAGTATCAACTTCTCGGTGACCGCGGCACAGGCTGTTAGCGCCACGAACTGATCGTGGGTTCGCCAGTACATATCGGGTAGCGGGCCCAGATTCGGGTTACCCCCCCAAGGCGTCTCACGACTACTCGGAATATGACTGTGCTCCGGGAACCACAGCGACTCAAAGCCGCGCTCTTCACATGCTTTAGCAAGTTCGATGGGTTGAATCGCCGTATCGGTCGGGAAAATGATGACACCGATATCCATAATGACCTCCTCAAAAGTGGGGTCGTGATGATACACAAACCATTACTCAATCGGGGTATTACTGAGTAGTGCATGTTGTACCGTTGCGATGAGGTCATCGAGGCGCTCGGGTTTGAGGTCTTGGAAACAAAATTCGCCGGGGGTGTCGGCATCACCCGAATCGATAACGCCCTTGATCCCAAGGAAACCCGCGGCCCAGCGTGCAACGAACGGGCGGCCGTGGCGCTCGCTCAGCAATGTCAGATAACCCACGTCTTGCGCTCCCTGCATCACACCCTTGAGACGGAGCGAGGGCAGCGGACTTGAGATCCCTAATGGAACGCCGGAAAGGATCAGCGCCAAACGCTCTGGCGCATCCCAACCAGCTTTGCCCGCGAACCCGGTATACGTCGGTAGCCAGCCATCCGCCCCTAACAGCCAAGCATAAACGGCCAGCGCGCGATAACCTGACGGACCGGCGGACACCCCGGGGCCTCCTCCATAAAGCCAGGTCTCGCCACCGACGCGTCGGGTGCGCTCACTCAACAAATTGCGATAACGAAAAAATGCGCTGGAGACGGTGTAAACGTCGATCACCTGATCGAGCGTGCGCCAATCATATTGGGGCCGAGAAACATCGGCACGATTTGCAAAGCGAACATTCTTCACGTCGGCCTGGGCAACGCCGGCCCGGAATTGTTCGTGAAACCAGCGCAGCGCCTGGAAATCTATTCGATCGCGAGGTTCATCGAGCGCCCAGTAACTCGAGCCCGGCGCATCGTCGTAAGCCGCCCACACGGCATGCTGTTTCCAGGTGTACTTGTTGTTTAAATAAAACTGAAATTGGGTGTGATGCCACCCGGCTCGCTCGGCATGGCCCGCGAACAACTTCGCCGTGCGTTGTAGCGCGGCCGCGTAACGATCGTTCCAAGCTTGTTCTATGGGGGGTGCTTCATTGGCGTGTTGCGCCAGCGCTTGTCTGAAGCTTTGCTCGCTGTTACCAAAATCAACGCGCCCCAGATAATGTTCCTCGATGGGTAACGGCCAATTCTCGTGGACCGGTAAATAGGCGTGCCCCACGGGCCGGCCGGCCCCCGGTCCGAGATAGCGGTTTTTAGCGGTAAACGCATCACCGGTAAAAAGATCGTCGTAGCGCTGCTCGTAATGACTCCAGTCCACAGCTTGTAATTCTCCGCCGACCATCGCGATCCTTGGCGCCGCACCCTTGCCCACTAATGTGCCGCTTTGGCGATAGGGCACCAGATTCACCGTTGCCCGATGCCGGCGCGCTAACCGGTGGGTGTCATGAAGCACTTCTACGTAGGCCTTGGAATCGACATCAACGTCGAAGCCTGGGATCTGGCCATAGCCGTTGATTTCAATGGGAAATGGATCCTCGGGCAGCGTCAAGGGCAGAATATCAATTGCAATGTCAACCACATGCGTGCCGATATGAAGCCGCGCGCTGTAGGCGCCGGGCTCCGCGTCATGCGGAACAAAAAACTCGATCCACACACTCTGACTCTTTTGGTCCACGACGCCGTTCTCGGGATCGGGGATTGTTATCAACGAGCCGTTGCTTAACGGTAATAGATTAGCGCCGACCCAATTCGCCCCGTCCTGAACGTACCAGGTTTTAGCGATATGAAAGTTGCTCCAGTCAATTGCAATACCGTCGCGCTCAATAGGGTCAACACGTAAAGATGACTCAGCGGTCCCCGACAGCAACACTTCAAAGCACCGTAATTCGTTGCGCGCAACTTGAAAGCGCAATTTGTTCGCGCCGTCCTGAGGTAACCCAGGCGCGGCAAATTCAATCGTCGGCGAATGCTTGATTGGACTAGCGCTGACGACGAAACTATCACCAGCGACGAACGCGCGACGAGCAATCACGCCAAGCCAATCCACTTCGAAACCTGGGTGAGGTTCTGCTAAACCTATCCGTTGCACAACGGCGGGCGAGCGGTGCCCCACCCTGTCGTAAGCGCGCAATGATATTGAAATCTGCTCACCGACCCATGATTGAGGAACTGAGATGGGAAATCGCTGGATCTCGCCGGCCGCGCCGGGACGTGGGAGCTGCCAGCGTGGTACTTGGAAATCGTCACCAACCGTAATCGCGTAACCAAAGGCCCTGCCATCCGCCCCGTCATCACGGGGTGCCACAACCTCGATCCATATTCGATTGGAATCTAATGGATCTGAGCTCGTGGTGAATGACGGCGCGGAAGGCGGCGCACTTTGTTCCGGCCGCGCGTGAACTACAAGGACAGGTCGAAACCAGGGGATAAAAACCTCACGTGCCCAGACATCTTTATTGCCAAGAACCTGGCCTTGCGCATCGGCAATCGCGATCCCAAAACTGTCCAAAATTTGCGCTTGAACCACATCAGCATTTAGCGTCAGCCGGTAGCGACCCAGGCCTGCCGGTACCGTGCGCTTAGACCGAGGTGCACGAATTGATCCGCCTTCCCCAAATGTGACGCTCAAGAAATCACCAGCGGCTGCCGACCACGCCCTGGCATCGCCGCGCGGCGACAGGAACGAAACGCCACGATCACCATTCTCGATTGCCGCCGGTCCCTCTTGCCAGTCAACGGAAACCGAAGCATCGACGAATGTGCCCAGTGGCGTACCTGCTCGAGTAAAAAAGAGATCGGCCCTCTCGACCGCGTATCCCCGTAACGCCCGAGCATCTACCTTACCTAACCAAAAGTGCTCGATCCCTTTGATGCGTACCCTTTGATCACCACCAAAATTGAGACCGCGCTCGCCGGCAAAATCGACCACCGAAGCATCAGCGACGATGGGTAACTCAAACCGCTCTAGGCCTGGCTGTTCAACAGCATTGGAAGTCGCCGCGACAGATCCTAGAACTATCAGGACAGTCATCCGAACTAACATGAGCATCCCCAAAAAACGCCCCAGACATCTTTAATCCTACCGCCCAGACGCAGGCCTAAGATTGCAGGGCGACCCAGGTAATACCGAACCCATGCAAGGATGATCGAGAACAGCGGAAATCGTTGGAATTATGCGTCAACTTGACGCAATCTAAGAGGGTCGAGCGAGCAACCATTATCCGATGCAGGGAGCAAACTTTGGAAATTGAAGCACTTAGCCCCGCCCACCACATCTTAATCCCCGGTTTTACACGTCATTTTGATGTGATCAATCGCATCACTTTGATGCCTACTTGCTGTTATGCGTAATTAGTACCCTACGATGTCGCAGTTCGAATTCCTGATGATTATTGCGTCGATTTTCGTAGCGATCGCCATCACGGAAATCATTAGCTGGTGGGGGCAATTACTCCGCTCCGACCCATATCCACCTGTAAGCCGCATCCACTTGGCCTGGACAATCCTGTTTGTGTGCAACGCCGTTCTATATTGGAGTGGGTTCTGGCCGTACCGAGATATCGCTATAGAAAGCTACGGCCAAATTTGGATGCTTCTATTGCCAACGCTGTTCATGATCCTTGTCGGCTATGCGCTAACCCCATCACCAACCGCACTAGCTGAACATAACGGCAAGTACTTTGACGAAAAACGAAAGACCATCTTTATTCCATGGTCGGTGTTTATCCTACTCGCAGTCCTCGCCGACGCAGCGATTGTAGAATCGCCCACTTTGGAAGGTGCGGTGCCTGGTTTAGTCAGTATGGCGGTCTTCGTTTCGCTAATATTCCTTAGTAATCCGATTATCAATTACGTTGGCCTGGCATTCCTGTTCCTGTTACTTTTCCTCGTGCCAATTTTGTTGGGGTTCGAAGGTGGAATGGAATTCTTCGCCAACTGACGCAATTACGCCTAACAAGTCGTTCGAACGGACACGTAACCGCTTACTCGTTC
>JBCCEV010000045.1:0-26163 GCA_039030125.1 Pseudomonadota bacterium
AACGATCTGAGGTATGTCCAGCAACCGCGCGAGTTGGGGCACTGACCAACGGACGCCGGACAGCTCGGGAAAATTGTAGATTAGGAATGGAAGGTCCGCTCGCCACCCGAATTAGTGAGGTAGCCGCCTTCGCCGCGCACGCCCTCGGTGATCAGACAGCCGGCGCCATAAATCCCGGTGGGATGGAACTGCGTGAACTCCATATCCTGAAGCGGTAATCCCGCGCGCAACACCATGCCGTTACCATCACCTGTGCATGTGTGGGCTGAGGTGCAGGAGAAATAACTCCGCCCGTAGCCGCCAGTCGCGAGTACCACGGCGTGAGCGCGATACAGATGAAGGCGGCCACTCTCAAGGTCCCACGCGATGACGCCGCGGCAGTGACCGTCATCATCCATGACGAGATCGAGGGCGAAATACTCAATGAGAAACTCAGCGTTGTGTTTCAGCGACTGCTGATAGAGCGTGTGTAGGATCGCGTGACCGGTGCGGTCGGCTGCCGCGCAGGTACGTTGCGCGATGCCTTCGCCGAAATTGGTTGTCATACCGCCAAAAGGCCGCTGGTAGATGGTGCCTTCCTCAGTGCGCGAGAACGGCACCCCGTAGTGTTCCAATTCGATGACCGAGGGAATGGCCTCGCGGCACATGTATTCGATTGCATCTTGGTCGCCCAGCCAGTCAGACCCTTTGATGGTGTCGTACATATGCCAGCGCCAGTTGTCCTCGCCCATGTTTCCTAGTGCTGCGCTCATCCCGCCTTGAGCGGCGACAGTATGGCTGCGCGTGGGAAAAACCTTGGTGATACAGGCTGTGGACAGCCCCTCTGCGGCCATGCCGAAGGTAGCGCGCAAACCAGCGCCGCCGGCACCGACAACAACGACGTCGTAGGTGTGCTCGATTAATTCGTATTCCGCGGGCATGCCCAAGACAACCTCATTTTATAAATTCTCTCGGCGTGAGATCAGGGTGCACCTAGAGAGATGGTTAAAACCGCGCCAACGCCCGCTATTGCGCCGGCGATAGTTGCAAATTTCGTAAACAGCAAAACGGCGACTTTCGTTTTGTCTGTGTGGATATAGTCTTCAATCACCACCTGTAAGCCTAGTTTGGCGTGATAGAACATCACGACGAACAGTACGATGAACAGTACAGTTACGACTGGGGAGCTAATCCAGCTCACCACCGATTCATAGGGTGCCGCAAATTGACTGAGCAAGCTGATCACCAGCCATAGAACCAATGGGATGAGCGCAATAGCCGTCAATCGTTGATGTGACCAATGCTGGACCGCTTCTCCAGCAGTAACGAAGCTCATGATCTTGGACAATGGACCGGAGGAGCTCACGACGAGCCTCCAAACAAGAACACGTAGAGCCAGGTAATCGAGGTTAAGACGAACGAGACGCCGACCACGGTGTAGCCGCTGCGGTAAGCCGCGCTGAGTTCGAACCCCATTCCCGCGTCCCAGAATAGATGTCGAACGCCGTTACACAGATGGTAGAACAGCGCGAAAGACCACCCCATCATTGCCAGAATCGATACGGGCCAGCTCAGGATCCGCTGCGCGGTTTCATAGGTTGCCGGGCCCGCTGCCGCAGCAAGCAACCAGAAAAGGAGCAACACGGTGCCAAAACTCAAAAAAACACCGGTGGCGCGATGAGTAATCGAGAGAACGGAAGTTAGCTGCGGCTGATAGACCTGCAGATGCGGTGATAGCGGATTGTCTGCCATATCAAGTTCTACGTGATGGAGTTTGACGAACCGATCGGGGGCGATCGGGGCTAAAAGTCGATGCAGCGACCTTTTCGCTCCCAGTCGCCGTAGCGTGTGGGTTCGAGCCCTTTGGGGCCGCCAATCTCCTTCGGCTTATCGCCATCTTCGCCCGTAGATCCGTTATCCGCCGGGGAATCAGAAGCTTTAGGTTTCGTGTGCGGTGGTTTTTTCTGCGTCGACATCTCTGACACTCGTGGGTAGATCACCTAGGGGAGGCCTCCAACAAGGAGGCCAAGAAAACAACCACCTAGTATCTTTTCAACCCGATGCGATTTCAAGCATCATAGGCTGGTACCAGGAGGCCATGGATGGCTACATTTACGGGTCCGATTTACATCTCGGTCAGTGCTTCGACTAAATTGCGGTGCCTGGTAAGCGGCTTAGGAATTCTCCTTTTCGCAATTGTTATCGCTTGCTATCCGCTAAGTTGGGTCATGGGTGTTTGGCTTGTTGCAACACTACTTTACCTGCGTCGCCTCACACGGTTTTGCACGGAACCCTCCGTCACCGGGATCTTGCTCGACTCAAGTAATCAATGGACGTTGTTCTTGCGAACAAAAGAGCGGGTTTCAGCAGAGTTATTTTCATTCAATTTACTCGGCTCCCGATTTGCGGCGTTGAACTTCCGATCCCAATACGGTGTTAAAAACGTGTTTTTGATGAGCGACAATGTTGAATCTGATGCGTTTCGGCGGCTCAGGGTCCGACTGCGCCACCCTTACCAACCCTAGCCAAATCGATGTGTTCGCCAAGCCAGCCAAAGTTTCTCTATGGGGGTGATTTCGGTGCGCTGCTCGATAACGGGCGCTCCCTCTCGGGCAACAACTTCGCCGGTGCGCGAATACATTCTGGCGAGCGACACCAGCACATGGTGCTGGCGGCGTCGGGCGCGCGGTAATTCTGAGATCCTTTCAATCAGCCACTGGCAATCGGTTTTCAACCGTTGCGTGAGAAGAGCACTGATGCGGTCGCTGGAGGCGATTGCGATCACCTCGTTTCTCGTCAATCCCGCGTTTCGTAAACTGTTGGTGTCTAACCAAACCGAATTCAGTTTGCGGTGTTCGCGAAGGTTGCACAGCGCATAAACAATCTCGGCGCGACAACTGATATCCGCGATCTGCGGATCGAGTTCCGCTCCTACCACTGCCGCCGCTGATAGGGCTTGGAGAAAACCACGGTTAGCGCCGGTGACAAAATCGATAACTGCCTCAGGTGTGGCGAAATCCAAGCCGGAGAGCGCTTGATCAAGTGCGCCACAGAGCATCTCGAGTGCGATCGCAATGTTCTGCGTCGCCTCCGTGAGACCGGTAATAGCGATCGAAATTTCATGTCGCGGCTGTCGCAGTTTTAATTTCTCAGCTTCTTCCTGCCACCAGGCAAGTTTTATCTTGGCGATACCCGGATCACTGCAGGTTGGTGGGATCCGTTCAATTTCCCGTCGTAAGGCGGCGATCGCCCGGACCAGCTCGCGACGCTGGGGTTGAACGTACAGCGTTGCGTAGTAAATGCAGCTCGGTGGCTCTGGAAGATATTCCTCGCTGAGCGCGGGGGGCGAGGTCGGTTGCCGAGCCACTAACGGGGACTAGAGGAAGGCGAGTGTCTCGCCCGGTGAGTGGATGAAGCCATCAGGTTCCCAGGTATTAGGGTCGCTGCCGGCCAAGTAACCATACATGGCAACGAGCACCTGCATACCGGCGCTGCGCGCGGCCTGCACGTCGCGTTCATCATCGCCAATATAAAGACAGCTTTCGGGCGCCACCTTGATCAGCTCGGCGGCCCGCAATAGTGGGGCCGGGTGGGGTTTGGCGTGGGCCAGCGTATCGCCGCTGATTACACATTGCGCGCGGGCGTCGAGTGCAAGCTCTGCGAGCAGCGGATCGGTTAACCAACCCGGCTTGTTAGTCACGATACCCCAAGGGATTTTTCGTGCATCAAGATCGGCGAGTAAGGCCTCCATGCCAGAGAAAAATGTTGTTGCGCGACATAAATTCGCTTCATAAAAGTACAAAAATCGCGCCCGAAGCGCTTCAAAATCGGTGTCCTCGCCGAATCCTAGGCGGATTAACCCCGGGCTGCCTTTGGAGACATGAGGGCGGATCAGCTCGAAAGGCAGGGTCGGGCGGCCGGCTTCGAGCAGTGTTTCGTTAAGCGCAAAGGCTAGATCCGGTGCAGTGTCGAGCACGGTACCGTCGAGATCGAATAGAACGCATTGGATGTCGGACACGATCTTAGCTTTTCCGTAGCGCGACCAGATAATTCACGCCAACCTCGGTGACCCGGCGCGCACGTCGGCGATAGGGGTGGTAACTCATGCCACTGATATCGGTAACGCTCAGGCCCGCCTCGCGGCCCATCGCAACAAGTTCAGCGGGTTTGAGGAACTTAGCGTAGTCGTGGGTGCCGCGCGGGAGCAGGCGTAACAAGTACTCTGCCAAAGTGATGGCGCCAAGGTAAGCGGCCAGGGTGCGGTTGATTGTTGAAAAGAATATCCAGCCGCCCGACGCTGTGAGATCGGCGCACGCGCGCACCAGCGACTGCGGATCGGGAACGTGCTCGATCAATTCCATGCAGGTTACGATGTCGAAGCCCGCGGAATGGCGCGTTGCGAATTCTTCCGCACTCGTATGGTGGTAATCGATTTTGCGATGGCCAAATATCGCATGTTGGCGGGCCACTTCGATCAAGTCCGCACTAGCATCTAGACCCTCAACGTGTGCGCTGATGTCGGCCAAGGATTCGGTCAGCAGCCCGCCACCACAGCCGATGTCGAGAATGCGCGTGTCTTGTTGTGGATTGGCGAATTCGCAAACATAGTCGAAGCGCAATGGATTGAGATCGTGCAAAGGCGCCATTGGTCCATCCAGCTCCCACCACTGCGCGGCGAGCGCGGAAAACTGCGCTTGTTCGTCCGCGTCAACGTTCTGCACTAAAAAGGATTCCTGCTAAGGACTTAGGACACGGACAATCCTGAATCCGGTTTGATTGTCGCGGCTTTGAGCATCTAGATGATCGCGAGACGCGGCGCGAATATTTTCCTTGCTACTCGCGAAGGAACCGCCGCGCACCACGCGTTCACCCTCATTGTTAGCCTTTACGGCCTGACCGTTGCTAGGGGCGTCGGCGTAATTTTCGCGCCATGCATCGAGTACCCATTCTTGAACATTACCCAACATGTGGTAAAGCTTGAATCCGTTACGGTTAACGCTTCGATCGTTGGCTGCCAGGGGCGAGCTTTCCGGCGCTTGGTAACTAAATCGCGCGTCGGTTGGCACGATCTCCTCTCCTGACGGATAGGGGCCGGTGGTGCCGCCGCGTGCCGCGAACTCCCACTCCGCCTCGCTCAGCAGCCGATAGGTTGCTCCTGCCCGCTCGGACAACCATTGCGCATAAGCATTCGCTTCGTCCCAGGTGACATTGACTACGGGATAGGTTTCATCACCATAGGGTTGCGACGGGCAGGTCATTTCTTGCGCTTGGCAGAAAGCATCAAACTCCTTGACGCTTACCTCGAACATACCGACGGCCAGAGCGGCGGAGATCGTAACCTCTCGGTTTGGCGATTCCTCTGCGCGGACGCCCCCCATGGTGAAGGTCCCGGTCGGTATGACCACCAGGACAGGTCCCTTCTCACCATCTGCGAAGACGTCGATGCAAAAAGGACGGCGCGTTTGGGCAAGCTCCGGCTTACAGTTCGTTTTAGCCTTCGCGGTTGTTTTAGGCGCCGAGGATACCGGTTTCGGTGCGCCTTCCTTCGCGGGCGCCGAGGCGGCAGGCGCGTTAGGGGTGTCAGTGGTCGCGGCGACGCTAGCTTCGGCTTCACGAGCCCCGGGTGGCGCAGGGGGATCCGCTCGCACCGGCGCTTGGGATTCTTTGTCCGTCCCGGGGGCCGCTTCAACGCTCGATGGTTCTGGCGTTGTCACAGTCACCGGCATGTCAATCGCATCGCCGCTGACGCCGCGATTGTCGTCTGGGGTGCTGTCCGAGCTCTGCGGCGTCGCAGCGCGTTCTTGCTCGGCGTTGGCGAGCTGCCAATCACTTTCTGCTTTTTCAATCCGATCGCCGACGATACCGATCAGCTTCGACAAATCGAGGACGCGTCTTTGATTGGCCAGAACGTCTTGAGGATCGTTGAGTCCGAGTAGCGCGTTCTCGTCAGCGATTTGTTTCAACACCGCAGTAGTCATCGACCCCAGAGCCGTGGAACCGATCACCTCGGCGCGGTCGGTGGCTGGTAAGGCTCGCCATTGGGCAGAGAATTTTTCGATTGCCGCGCCGCTCCAATCGTTGCCTTCCATAAACGCATCCAACAGGGCGCTTGCGGAATTATCGAGCGCCACGGGCTGGGGCGCGGCGGTGGTGATGACCTCGGGTGAGTCGATTTCATCGACTGCGGAAATCACTGCTTCATCGCCATCGCCGCCCCAAAAGATCCAGCCCCCAATGGCTAAAACAGCGAGCAGCGCGACAATCACGGCGATGATCGCCATTGGTGAGCCCACTCGCGCAGGCGATACGCTCGTGACCCGTTTCGGGTCAATTTCTAAGGTGGTATCACCTTCTTCGTCATCGGGAAACTCGGTCTTGAGTTCTGGCTCCGGCGGTGCAAAGGCCAGAACAGGTATCTCGCCAGCAACGATTTTATCCAGCAGCTCGCGGCGTTCGCGAAGATAGCTCTCCCGGTCAATGGATCCCGCGGCATAGTCGCGGGAGTATTGGCGCAGGGTCTTAAGCTCCATTTTTCCTGCCGTGCTTAACCACCGTTGCCGAGTTCCAGAACCACGCGAAAACCGGTTGCTTCGTCGGGTGTCCCTGAGTGAGCCTTCTCAAGACCAATATCGCATTTGGAAAATGGATCGGTGTAGCTGCCCCCACGAACGACATATTCGCCGCCCTTGCTCACCCACTCCTGAACGTTGCCCACGTAGTTATACAAGCCCCAACTGTTCGACTTGCCAGCATTGCGAGGCATCAAGGCTTGGCCCTTGATCACTTGCTCACCTTGTGTGACCCGACAATTGTAATCCTTGGTCGGCTGCGAGCCGCCGGAGTCAGCAGCGTATTGCCATTCCTCGGCCGTCGGTAGGCGAAATTTATAGCCGTATTCTGGATACACCGAGTTAACCCGATCGGTAAGCCAAGCTGAGAATTTTTGTGCATCTGAGAGTGAAACATTGCTGACCGGTAGCTTGGGATCCTTATCGATCTCGCCGCATTCCTTGCTCAGTTTGCAGTACCGATTGTAGTCGCCCACCGTCGTTTCAAATTTCGAAATCGCAAATGGTTTGCTGAAACCTTCACCGGCCGGGACGACGACCATGAGTGGGGTTGGTTGCGCCCTGGCCACAAAGTAGTAGCAAACGCCTTTTTTGCGTTTGCCGTAGCTCGCAAGGCTGGCGTCGCACGGCGCGTTGGTTGGTGGCGGTGGCGGGAGTACTCCACCGTCGTCGCTCACCGTCGTTTCGACGTTGAGTTTCGCTTCGGTACGGGCTTGCGCGCGTTTAAAGACTTCGCTGTCCGTCCAAATCCCTCCAGCCTGCTGAATTGTCGTGAGGGCTTGTTCAAATTGGCCTTGTTTGTATTCGTTCTTCCATTGCTCGTAAAGCGCTTTGGTTTTCTTAACCTCGCCGCGGTAGATCGCGAGTTGCTTCACCACGCCGGAATGCTGGTCCAATCCGTCTCGTTTGGCTTGTCCCAAGAGATCTTTGGCCGCGCTTAGACGTCCTGCTTGGACAGCCGCTTCCAGATCGCTGCAGACCGGGATCTCGGAACAGGGTCGCGCATCGACAGTCGCCCGTCCGGCATAGGGTCCGAATTTGCGTCCGAAAAGTTCTTCGGCTTGATCGATCAGCGCGGTGATCTCCTGGCCCCCTTCGCTCAGCTCTTGGAATCTCTGATCGACCTTGTTCCCCCAATCCTGCATGCTGGTTTCTGGGAAAGCTGCCGGATCGAGGACCAAGGTGTCTTCCATGCGCTCAAGCACATCGGCGAGGTCGAACTGACCTGCTTTTGAGAATACGTCGCCAACGATCACAACATTACCGCTCGTTCGATATTCGCGAACTGCGAGTTCGTATTCGCGCTTGCGGTCCAGGCGGACCGCAGCTTCGGCGAGTTTCAGAGCGTCAGCGAAGCGATTCTGGCCGGCCCGGGTCGTCGCTAATCGGTAGTAAGCGCCGGCAAGAAGCTTGGGCGCTTGGGTTTCAACGAATTGATCCGGGTTACCCGCCAACGCCTCTTTGAGTTGATCAAGCGTTTGCTGAGCCTTGGCCACATCGTTGGCTTTAACCTGGGTGTCGAATACTTGTTTCAGGCCATCGATGCGCGCGAGTCGTTCGAGTTCTGCCTGTTCAGCTTCGAAAGCGGCACTTGCTTCGGTTAACGCCGCACGCTCTGCTTCAAGGCCAGCCAAGGTCGGCGCGTAGCGCTCAGCCCCTTCGAGTAAGGTCGCACCTTCAGCAAAGCGCTGTTCTTCACGCATCATTTTCGCGCGATTCACATAAACCGCAGCGAGTTTTTCGCCGGTTTCATCGAGCCAGGGATCGTTCGGTGCCCCGAACGCCTGAATATCCGCCATCGCCGATTGCACTTTCGAGCGCCAAGGGCGGTCGCCGATCGGGTCTTGCAGAAGGTCGGAAACCAAAGTCTTCGACTCGTCGACCAAACGTTTTTGTTCTTCAATTCGGAAAGTTTCGCGCTCTGCCGAAAGCGTCGGCAAACGCGCGGCCAGCGCGGCAACTTGTGGAAAGCTAACGACCGCGTTGTTCAGCAAATCCACCGCCGAGTCCCATTCGTCCTTGCCCGTCAGTGCATCGGTTCCTTTGCCCACAGCGTTGACTAAGTTCTCCGATAGACTCGTCAGGCGCGGATCGTTGGGACTCAAAAAACTCAACTCATCTAAGTTGGCGAACGCTTGCATATAGGTGGCGGGGTCATCACCAAGCTCCGCGATCAAGGGTTGCGTTTCATCAAACAGAGCGTCGAACGAGCTTTGTCGCTCTTCGTTAGTGCTGGCGAGGGCGGCGCCATCAAGGCCACCGTCCGCTATGGCGGTTTCGATATCGCGAGCGACCGCGCTGCTTACAGAAACGCTTCTCGCGTACTGTTTGGCGTTATCTAGAATTGCCGTTGCGTTCGTAAAGTCTCCCTCGGCGCGTGCCGCTCGTCCTTGCATTAAATAGGTTCGCGCGAGCTGATCACCAGCGGCGAGCGTGCGTTCACTCTTGCTCGATAACTCATTCAATCGCGCAACGAGGCTCGCCGCATTCGGATCCGCGGGTGGTGCCAGATTGCCCGCTGCGATCGCGCTTGAGAGTTCTTGGGCGACCGCGCCGATGACGCCATTGAATTCGAGTCGATATTCGTTAGCGGGCGCTACGGCATCATGCATACCCAAGGCTCTCAAAACCAAGCCGTAATCACCGAGGACCAAGTCCGACTGGCTCCAATTGCGGCCAGCTTTCAAGCGTGCCAGGTCGGCGTTGACCAGCGGTTTAATCTTTTTCGACAGTTGTGGCAGCAGTTGGTTACCGGGATCGAAGCGCGCCAGGTCGCCAATGGAATCTCGAACCGGCAGATAGTCGGCCAGTGATTTACCATCGGCCATCGCCTCTTGGATCGCCGCGACCGCAGTCAAGATGGTGTTGCTGATGATTGCGCGGTCTTGTTCCGATGCGGCCTTATCAAGCAGGTTGGTCAGGTTCGCGCTGCCGGGGATCAGTCCCAAGCCCACGTCGCCGAGTTGATTGGCAAACGTCCAATCTTGCGATTGAATTGCGGTATTCATCGCCGCCGCGAACGCACCAGGTAGACGGCGGTCCTGGAGCATCGGATGGTTAGGATCAACTTGACTTACAACCGCCATCGCGTCGTGACTGTCGTCGGTGTCGTCGTTGTCAAGGAGGCGGCCTTCCTCGAGCGCTGAGTTGAACTTATCGAATTGCTCGGCAAAAAGGCGGTTCTTGCTTTCGTCGATATAGTCTTTCAAGGCGACGAGCTTGCTGTCCCCGCTGAGCACTGAATAACTTTCGGCCTTCTCAAGCACCGCGTTCGCGCCGTCGAAGTCATAACGCTGCTGTTCGATGTCGATCTTGGCGCGGGCCAGGTTGTCGAAATAGGTAATGACCTGAGCTTTCCCAGGAGTGAGAATTTCCGTCGTTTCCGTAGCGCTAAAGTTTCCGGCATCAATTTCGGCGAGCACGGATTCGATATCGCTGGCGACGCCGCTTTCAACCATTTCGATGCGCGCGTTGACTTCTTGTTGCTCAATGTACTGGTACGCTGGAAAAGCGAACGCCAAAGTGAGCAATATGATGGCTGCCGGCACCATGACGAAAGGGTTTTTCCAGGGCGAGACCGCCCCTTCAAACTCTTCGAGAAATTGCCCGGTGGTTTGGCTTCGGTCCTCACGCTCGAATGCCAGGCCGCGGGCCAGACCTTTCCACTGTTTGCGCGTTAAGCTCTTAATCGGCTCGGGTTGCAGGCCGCTGTCCCGCGCTTTGTTGGCGGGGATCTTATTGAACGGATGTTTGCCGGTTAACAGCTCATACGCACAGCACGCCAGGGCATAAATATCGTCGCGGGTATCGGGTTCTTCACCTTCGAGCATTTCAAGACTGGCGTAGGCTGGGGTTAGGGCACCGAGTTTGCCCGGATCAAAAATCGTGGTTTCGCCTTCCGCTTGGCCCTGCGGCTTAACGGCGCGCGCGATGCCAAAGTCGAGCACTTTCATGCTGAGCTCATCGATCGTGTCCATGTTGATCGAATCTTCTTTTTTGTCCTTCTTGAGAACAAAACAGTTACCGGGTTTGAAATCCGAATGCACGATGTTGCGATCGTGGGCGTAGATCAGCGCGTCGCCCAAACCTTTGACCATCGGAAAGGCCAACTCGAACGACAAGCCGCCTTCGGGCCGCACTCGGCGTTTGATGAAGTCGTTAAGCGGCTCGCCATCCATCATTTCCATGACCAGGAAAGCGATGCCGTCAACGGTTTGGTCGAAGTCGTAAACGGTCGCGATGTTGGGATGCGCAAGTTTTTGCTGGCGACTCGCCTCGCGTTGCAGCGCGATGAATGAATCCGGATGCGCTTTGAAATCTTCGTTGAGAACTTTAAGCGCGACCTCCGGCTTTTTGTCTTGGGCTTGAACCTTGATGAGGTCTTTGCCGAGCCACACCGAGCCCATGCCGCCAACGCCAAGGACTTTCTCTAAGTAGAAACGATCGCGAAGCGTTTCGCCTTCGGCGATTTTGGTTGCACCGCTACCATCGCCCGGACCTGCGAAACCCGTCGCCGTCTGGCCGGTTTGGGTGCCAGAATCCGGAAAGCTCGCGGGCTCGGAGGTCAGATCAAAATCGACGCCGGTGGTGCCGCCGGTTGGCGTTGTGCCGCCCGCCGTCTCGTCGCTGATAATCGTTCGTTCCTCTGACTCGGGCGCGGAGGTTTCGGTCACAATGGTCGGCGCTTCCTCGTCGTCACCGGCTAAGACGGTTTTTACATCTTCAGCGCCGTCATCAGCGAAGATGGTCTTGACGTCCTCATCAGCGGTCGGGGCAGTTGCGGTCATGTGGTCCATGACCGTGGTGCGCAATTGTTCGTAATGCTCTTGCGCCAACAAATCTTGGGCGACCGCGCGCTTGAGTTGGTCTATGACTTCTACTGCCATGTGCGGTTTTTTCGACAGCAATTTGTCGAGATTCTTAGCGATGCTCTCGACGCCGATTTCGCCTCGTTTCAGTGCACTTAGCGCAGTCTTAAAATCAGCCACGGATAATTCTCCCAATTGGCTTAATCGCGCATTGCAGCGCTCGCGTCACGTTTGTGTCCTTATTCGAAACCATCATCGCTAACCTCGACCACGCAGACCGTAACGTTATCCGTCGCGCCCCGACTCAAGGTCGTTTCGATCAGTTTATCGGTAATGGATTGCGGATCGGCACCCTTCATGATTTCTTCAATCTCCGGATCTTGAACATGCTTGTCGAGGCCATCGGAGCACAATAAAAATCGGTCGCCGTCCTCAAGTTCAAAAATATCCATTTCGATAAGCAGGTTATCGGTGACGCCGACCGCACGGGTAACCATGTTGCCGGATGGATGACCGACTGCTTCCTCGCGCGTCACCAATCCCTTTTCGATGTAAAGCTCTATTTGCGTGTGATCAGTGGTTAGCTGTGTCAGTTCGCTATCACGCAAGCGGTAGAGCCGACTATCGCCCGCCCATAGCGTAATGGCGTGTTCCCCGTGCGTGATCAGTGCTACCAGGGTGCTACCACTAGTTTGATTATGCGAGTTCGCAACCTCAAACAAACGATTGTTAACTTGAAGAACGCGCTCTTCGACTTCATCGACAAATGTCGCGAGTTGTTCTTGCGGTTCAACTTTCGATAATGTGTTGACGATCAGTTGACTCGCGAGATCACCCGCTGAATGGCCCCCCATGCCGTCTGCCACGGCCCATAAGCCGATGTCGCCATGGTCGAGCATCGAATCCTCGTTGAGTTTGCGGACTTTACCGACATCTGTTCGCGCCGAGGACGTCCAACTGAAACTCGTCACGATGGAAACCCCTCAACGCCTATAACAAATGTGGACGCTTTGAGTTTTCACGATCTGAGTTCGCACCGGCGTGATTAAGTCGTGCAACTGAAGCGCACGATTTCTTGTGGATCCTCGTCGAAAGCGCGGCCGAGGCTGATTTCTCCCGCGCCGTTAAGCTGCATTTCTTCGCGACGCAAAAAGGCGTCGCCATCGGACAGTCGCACGTAGGTTCCATTGGTGCTTTGATCGATGATGAAAAACTTGCCGCGACGATACTCAATCCTGACGTGCTGGCGTGACGCTAATGACTCCGCCACGCTGATGTCAGCGGTTTTGCTGCGCCCCATCACAACCTGGGTGCGCTCATCGTTCATCGTGTGTTCTTGAGTGTGATAGGTGAGGTTCAGCTCTGCGCGAATAACCGGTTCGGCGGGTATGACGCCAGTGGACATGCGGGTGACATCCTCCTGCTGCCAAAGCACCTCGAAGATGTCCATGGTTTCCTTCTTACCCTTAACCGGCGCGCGGTCAATGAATCGCGTGCTTGCTTTGAGGATTGGTGAAAGCTCTTCAACTGTTGTTTGCGTGGTGATGATCTGGGTGCCCTTGGCCATGGCCGCCATGCGCGCGGCCACGTTCACCGCGTCGCCAAACACATCGCCAGCTTCCAGGATTGCAGGCCCGTAGTGGAGGCCCACCCGAATGGTTAGGGAGATCGGTCCCGCGGCAGTTTGCTCAGTCGCATCATCTTCGAGCATCTCGTGCATTTCGCATGCCGCGTTGACCGCGTCTTCCGCGCTAGGGAAGGTGCACATGATCTCGTCGCCGATGGTTTTGATCACCGTTCCGCTGTGGCGATCGGTGACCTCGGTTAGGGTGGTAAGACAGCCGGCGACCTTGGCGCGGGCGGGCGCGTCGCCCAGCAATTCGTACAGACGGGTGCTGCCGCTGATATCAGCAAAAAGAATCGCGAGATTGGCAGTCTTGGGAGCCATAAGTCAGCAGCTGCTAACAGTCATGAAGGCGGTTTATGAAGATGCGCCACGGCAGTACGGCCGGGTCGGTAAAAGACATCGCGGATAAACCTGTAAAACCAGCCCAAGTTTATGTAACAACCCACTGTTCATCAATAGGAATATAATAATTTCGGCGCCCGGAACATGGGGCAGATACCCCGCCATCCAAGGGCGCGGTCGGTGCGCCTTAGCATTTGTGCTTATCCGGCGGGCGCCCGGTAAGTGTCGTGATGTCATTGAGATGAGCCACGATGTCAGTATCAGACAGGAGTTACGGTTTTGAGAATCTTATCAATCCTCGGGGCGATGTTGTTGGGGGCGTTGTTAATCTTTGTAGGCGCGTCCGGTGCGCGCTGGCTTGGCAATAGCGACGAGCGAGGCGAGCAGGCGGCGGTGGTGGAGCCACCGCAATCCGTTACTTTCGACGCCAACATTGATGCGGAAGCGCTTAAACAGCTCTTGCTTGTGGTCGATTTGCCGCGACGTCAGCAGATCCTAAACTCGCCCGAGTTATTTGCCCAGTTCGTTGCCCAAGAAAAAGCTAATCAGTCAGTAATTTCAGCGGCTTACGCTAACAACGCTCACGAAAATGAGGCCTTGAAAGTGCTCATGGACCGGGCCGCGCAGCGGATCCTCGCGCAGGTGTATCTCAACCGCGTTGTGCAGTCGAATTTCGACCCCAATTTCCCGTCAGACGAGCAGGTTCGTGCCGCGTACGAGGGCAACAAAGATTCGTTCAGAACGCCAGATCGGGTTCATTTGTCTCAAATCTTCTTGTTTTTGGACGAAAATGCGCAAGACGACAAATTTAAGGCGACCTGGAAGCTTGCCGACCAGTTGAGCGCTGATTTGAAGGCCGGCAAGACCAATTTCGCCGCTGCCGCGAAAAAACACTCCGAGCACGAAGCCAGCCGGCGGAGCGACGGCTATATGGGGCTGATCGCCCTCGACCAATTGCTGCCGGCGATCGCCGAGGCGGTGAGAAAAGGCAAGGAAAATACGATTGCTGGACCAATCGCCAGCGACACCGGCTTGCATATCATCAAAATTGGCGCCTTGGTGGGAGGGCAAACACTTGAATTAGATAATATTTATCAAGAAGTTAGAGCAAAGTTGCAACAAGAGGTGGGGAATCAAATCCGCCAGGCCGCAATTGAAAAAATCCAGGACGAATATCCAGTGAGCGGGCCTACCGAAGAGGTCGAGACCCTGCGCGAAAATTTGCTGCTCGACCAAGGTGTCACCGGCCAGGCGCCGACCCAGGCTGCAAGCGAGTAACTAAGCCGAATTTACGCAGGTCACCGACCCGCCCTATAAAGAGGTGTCGGCTTGCTGCACCGGCGACGCCCCCGTATACTGAGCGGCACCATCACGGGGGATGGTGGCCGATTCTTCGGCTAAGTCAATCAGACACTTAGCGTTGTGATAAGAAGCTCTTTATGACGTTTAGAAATTGGGATCGGCTGTTTTTCGCGCGTGCCCGCCCATTGACGCTGATCGGTGCGATCCTAGCCGCCCCCGGCAACAGCCACGCCGTCCCCATTGACCTCCCTGATTTTGTTCGCCCGGGCGCCGTGCGACCCAGTGGCGCTAGCCAAGCAATCGCGGACCGACTCGCGCCGCCGCGGAATCAACTGCTTGCCGACGCGGTTGGCGCGCCCGCTTTCGCCCGGCCCGGCGCGATTCGCCCGGGAGGCGATACAAGACTTGAGGATTCATTCCCGCGGCCACTGTTCGCCGGTGTTGTCGACCTGCCCGACGCGGCGCGACCGGGCGCGATCCGCCCTGGCGACAATAGCAAGCTGGTACCACCGCAACCGGTTGGCGAGGTCTTCGCGGTGCCCCCGGTTATCGATCGACCGCTCGAAATTGATGGCGGTGAGAAAGTGGTGGTCACTGCATTCAAGCTTGATGGTGTGGTGGACCGCGCGGCATTCGACATCACCACCGATGAAGTTCAAAGCTTGGTGGACGCGCAGATCGGAAAATTTCCTGAAGGCTTCAGCGTGAACCGACTGCAAGAGGTTGCCGACTCGGTCACCGGTTTCTATCGCGACAAGGGTTTGATCTTGGCGCAAGCCTTTGTGCCCGTGCAGGACGTTGTGGACGGTGTCGTAACGCTGCAAGTTTTTGAAGGCGCGCTCGGCCGCGTAGTGGTTGAAGGTAACGAGATGTTCAACAGCGAAACGATCGAACGGCCGTTTCGAAATTTGTTGGGTGAGCCGGTTACGAAAGAAACGATCGAATCAGCACTGCTTCAGGTCGCCGACATTCCGGGGCAGTCCTCATTCGGTGTATTCCGCCCGGGGGTTGATGTTGGCACCGCCGACATGGTGGTCAAAGTCGATAAAGAAAAGCGCTTCGACCTTGCCATACGGGCTGATAATCACGGGATATCCGAAACCGGTAAGAACCGTTATCTCGTCCAAGTCGCGGTTAACGATTTGACCGGGGTAGGCGATCGTTTGGTGGGAACCGGTCAGCACACCGAGGTTCCGGCAAATTCTTTTTTCTGGGGCTTCGAATATCAACGCCCGTTTTACTTCGACACCATGGTTGGGGCCAGTGTCAACCAGAACCAATTCGATGTTGGGGGTGCGTTCGCCGCTGCCGAAATCGCGACCGACACGCGCACGCAAGACCTCTGGATTTCGCGACCTTTTATCCGCTCACGCACGCAGAACCTAAGCGCGCGTTTCGGTTTAACGCGCAAGCGCTCAGGAACCAAGGCCGGCGGGCGCCGGGTCACGCTGGATGCGCTGACCGCACTTTATCTGCAAATGAACTGGGACAACGTCGATGCGCGTTTTGCGGGTATCAACGCTGCAACCTTGGAAGTCGCCCATGGGTTCAACAATGTTTTCGGTGCGATTAACGAAGACCCCGCCTCGATACCACCGAGTCGCCAAACCGACAACGCATTCGCCACCGGGCAATACGACAAAGTCTTTTTCAACTACTCGCGCTTCCAAGCCTTGACGCCGGTTTGGGATAAGCTCATTCATCACAATTTGCTGTTCAACTTTGAACTGCAGTATTCCCCCGATTTGCTGCTACCTCTTGAACAGTACGCAATCGGCGGCCCGAATAACGTGCGCGGCTACCGACCGACCGAAGGTTTGTTTGATCGAGCGGCGTTTGGCTCGGTCGAGTGGATCATCAATGCGCCGTTCATCGCCGACCAGCCGGCCTTCGGCAATCGTACCTGGGGGGAGTTGTATCAGTTCTCGGTGTTTTTCGATCTTGGCGCCGGCAAGCTCAACGGTACGTTGGGCAGCGAGGTCGGATCGGAGAACTTCAAGTCGGTGGGGTTTGCGCTGTCGTTTAACAATCCCAACAAGTTCTCAACCAAGCTAACCGTCGCCTCGCCAATCGGCGATCCGGATCCGGTCAACGAACGCGATCCCACCTATTGGCTTGATCTCAACTTCTTCTTCTAAGCCGCTCATGGACCGGTGTGAAATGTTTCACGGACCGCGCGCGGCAAATCATTACCATGTGAGTTGGGTCTCTAGCGCGGTTTGCGATTGCTGCGCTGCGTTGCCCGACTGAATCATCGTTGGAGTCCTAAGGACATGAGCAAGCGAAATTCGAGGCTCACAAAGCGCACGCGCAGGCGCAAGCCCGCGTCATTTAAGCGCACGTCGTTAGCCACCGGAGTGCGGTTGGCATTACCCGGCTTGGCACTGGGTTTAAATGCGCTGCCAGTCTTTGCCGCGCCACAAGGCGGCCAAGTGGTCGGTGGTACCGGAGGTATCGACCAATCCGCCGCAAACTTAACAGTGGTTAACCAAGCTTCTAATCGCCTTGCCATCGAATGGCAGTCTTTCAACATCAATCGCAGCGAAACCGTTCAGTTCAACCAACCCGGCGTCAACGCCGCCGCGCTCAATCGCATTCTCGATCAAAATCCCAGCGCCATCTTTGGCCAAGTCAAAGCCAACGGCCAAGTGTTCTTGATGAACCCCAATGGCGTGTTCTTCGGGCGCACCGCTAGAGTCGACGTCGGCGGGTTAGTGGCTGGCGGCATGGATATCTCCGTGCAAGACTTCATGAGCGGCAACTACAAACTGCAGGCGATCGACGGTAAGAAAGGCAGGGTTGTTAACCGCGGTGAAATCATCGGCGACGAAGTCGCGTTGGTCGGTAAATCCGTATCCAATGAAGGCGTGATCCTAGCGACCGCTGGTCGCGTGAGCTTAGTGGCCGGCAACGCGGCAACGGTTGACTTCGATGGCGATGGTTTACTGCGCTTCACCGTTGACGAGGCGGTGATTGAACAAGCTGAGGCGCTAAGTCTCACGGATAGCGACGGCAATCCGATAGACGACGGCCCGGTGACCGACCAAGTCAGCAACACCGGCACCATCAACGCTGATGGTGGCGACATCCTGATCTCCGCGAGCGCGACTGATGGGATTTTCAACAACCTCATCAACAACCAAGGCGTAATGACGGCCGCGCGTATCGATAACTCTGGTGGCACGATCCGCCTGGTTGCAACGGGCACCAACAACAGCGTTATCAATACGGGCACCATGACGGCCGCCGCAGGCGATGCTCCGAGCGATGGCGGCACCATCTCAATCGCGGCTGCCAACTTTGAAAACACCGGTGCTGTCAAAGCGGACGCACGCGATGGCGATGGCGGCACGATCGCTATCAACGTTGAGAAGTTTAATCGGCACGCTGACGATGCGGTGGTTAGCGCAACGAGCACCGATGGTGGAGAGGGCGGTTACGTCGAGCTGACGGGTGAAACCATCGCGCTCGAGGATCAAACACTGGTTGATGTATCAGGGGCTTCCGGTGGCGGTACTGCGCTGATTGGTGGCGATTATCGTGGCGAGAATGAAAACGTCGATAACGCCGAGATCACCTTCGTGGCGAGTGATGCATCGGTCAAGGCCGATGCGGTTGAAACCGGGGACGGCGGCAAGGTGGTGCTGTGGGCCGATGACACAACCTATTTCTATGGCGACATCAGTGCCGATGGCGGCGCGACGTCAGGCGATGGTGGATTCGTCGAAGTCTCAGGTAAGGAAACGCTCGTCTTCAAAGGCAACGTCACCACAGACGCTACGAACGGCGAGACAGGTCAGTTACTTCTTGATCCCGGCACGCTCACGGTTATCGATGCGGCGGCGGGCGGCGATCAAGACACGGAGCTGACCGTCACTGCGACCATCGGCGAAGTTCTCTCAGGCGTCGCGGATGTCGGCGGCAATACCATCTCATGGGGGGCTATCGACTCACTGCTCGACACGGTTTCGATCACGCTTGAGGCGACCGGGCTAATCACGATTAATGATGTTACCGGTGCCGCGGGCGGCGTCATCACCACCGCCGACCTCGTCACCTTGGACCTAAGCGCCAACTCACTCACCATCACATCGACCACTGCGAACGTAGTCTTTACCGATGCGAATGACGTGATTCGCACCGAAGGCGGCGCCATCACTATTAATGCAGCAGGCGGAACCAGTGCCCTCGGTGGCTTCAACACCACCGGTGGCGGTGGCGGCCAATCCGGGGCCGTGACGCTGAATATCGCAGCAGGTTCCTTCGGTGATGTGACTACCGGCGGTTCTGACTTCACGGTTAATTCGGCCGGCGCGGTTACGCAGGTCGCAGGGAAAACTATCCAGGGGGCTAGCGCGCTGGTGAAGCAGGGGACAGGTACGTTAACGCTTGACCAAGCGAACACGTTCACCGGCACCACCACAATCAGTGCCGGCACAATAGCGCTTGCCAATTCCGGAGGATTGGGCAGCGATACTGGCAATACGATAATCAACGGCGGCACGTTGGAATTACAAGTCGATATCACCAGCGGCGAAGATTTCAACATTCAAGGTGCGGGGGTTGGCAGTGCCGGTGCAATCACGGCGGAAGGTGGTGCGGCGCGCTCGCTGGCAACCGGCACCACCGTAACCCTTGAGGGCAACGCCACGATCGGCGGCAGCCAAAACCTCACAATCACCGATGCGGTGGTCGAGAACGTTGGTCCGTTTGGCTTGACCAAGGCGGGTGCCGGTACGCTCACAATGAGCGCGGCGGCGACCTATACCGGCGCGACAAGCGTGACGGCCGGAACGTTGGCGGCGGGCTCGGGCGCGGCGGACGTCATTGCGACGAGCAGTGGCTTGGATGTGTCTGCATTGGCGACGTTTGATCTGGGTGACACGGATCAAAACGTGGTGGCGCTGACGGGCGCCGGCAACGTGACGAATTCGCTCGCTGCCGCGAACCTGGATGTAACGGGTACGGGCACGGGGACGTTCAGTGGCATCATTGCTGACGGTACGGGTGCACTATCGCTGACCAAGTCGGGTGCGGGCGGCACGCTTACCTTATCGGGCGCGAACACCTACACGGGTGTAACCAACGTCTCCGGTGCCGGTGGCACTCTGGTTGCGGCGGATGCATCTGCCTTGGGTACGGCTGCTGCGGGGACCACGGTGGCGAGCGGCGCGGCTCTGGAGACGACCTTCATAACCGGAACGTCGAGTGAAGCCATCGCGATCACCGGGACCGGCGTCGGTGGTACAGGCGCTTTGCGAGTGAATAATGCCTCAGGTACGGCAACGCTGAACGGCGTGGTTTCCGGTGCCGGCTCTGTGCGCAAGGAAGGCGCTGGGACATTCGTGCTAGGAGGCACAAACACCTACACAGGCGTGACTGAGATCAACGCGGGTACGTTGCAGGTTGCGGGCGGCGATGGCATCGGCGACACCAGCGCGGTCACGATCTCGGCGACTGGCACGCTCGATCTCAATGGCACGAACGAGACGATTGGCTCGCTGGCCTCAAGTGCGGCGGGCGCGTCGGTCACTCTGGGCGCGGGCACGCTCACGACCGGTGGCAACAACACCAGCACATCGTTTGATGGGGTGATCTCAGGCACCGGTGGGTTGACCAAAGTTGGGACCATGACGTTCACGTTGGCGCAAGCCGCGACGTACACCGGCAACACGGTGGTGAGCGCCGGTACGCTGCAAGCGGGCGCGGCGGATGTGATCGCAACCAGCGCGTCGTTGGATCTCGATGGTGGCACGTTCGATTTGAACGGTAACGATCAAAACGTCGCTGCGTTGTTGGACACCACCGGCACCGGCACGGTGACCAGTAGCATCGCGGGTGCCGCGAACCTGGATGTCACTGGCACTGCAACCAACGCCTTTGACGGCATTATCCAGGATGGTAGCGGCACGGTGTCACTAACAAAGTCTGGTGTGGGCGGCACGCTGACGCTATCGGGTGCGAATACCTATTCGGGCGTGACGACGGTGACCGGCGGTACGTTGGCGGTCGCGAATGCGGCGGGCCTGGGTGCGGCGACCGGCAACACGGTCGTCAACGGCGGCACGGTTGAGCTGCAGGTTGATATCGCAAACGGCGAAGACTTCAACATCCAGGGCGCGGGCGTTAGCAGTGCCGGTGCGATAACGGCGGAAGGGGGCGCGGCGCGTTCGTTAGGTGCGGGCAGTGTGGTCACACTGGAAGGGAACGCCACGATTGGTGGTACGCAAAACCTGACGATCACCGATGCGGTAGGGCAGAACGTCGGCCCGTTTGCTTTGACCAAGGTGGGTGCGGGCGTGCTGACCCTGAGCGCGGCATCGACGTACACGGGTAACACGATTGTCAGTGCTGGGACGTTGCGCGCAGGCGCCGCCGATGTGATTGCGACGAGTGCGCTGTTGGACTTGGATGGCGGCACGTTTGATCTGAACGGTTTTGATCAGAATGTGATTGCGCTGATTGATACCACGAGCACGGGTACGGTCACGAACAATGCGGTGGCGACGGCAGCGAACCTGGATGTCACGGGTACCGGCACGAACACGTTTGATGGTGTGATCCAGGACGGCACGAGTGCGGTTTCGCTGACGAAATCTGGGGGGGGCGGCACGCTGACGCTTGCGGGTGCAAATACCTACACGGGTGTAACGACGGTGACGGGTGGCACGGTGGCGGTTGCGAATGCGACGGGCTTGGGTGATGCCACCGGTAACACCGTAGTCAACGGCGGTACGGTTGAGTTGCAGGCCGACATTGCCAATGGTGAAGACTTCAACATTCAGGGTGCGGGTGTCGGCAGTGCCGGTGCGATAACTGCGGAAGGTGGCGCGGCGCGCTCACTGGGTGCGGGCACCGTCGTGACGCTCGAAGCGGACGCCTCGATTGGCGGAACGCAGAACCTGACGATCACCGAAGCGGTAGGCCAGAACGTCGGTCCCTTTGGTCTAACCAAGGTGGGCGCCGGCGTACTGACCTTGAGCGCGGCCGCGACATACACGGGTAACACGGTTGTGAGTGCGGGCACACTGAGCGCTGGCGTTGCCGATGTGATTGCGACGAGCGCGCTGCTCGATCTTGATGGCGGCACGTTTGATCTCAACGGCAATGATCAGAACATCATTGCCCTCACCGACACCACGGGAACTGGCACGGTCACTAGCGGCGTTGTGGGCGCGGTCAACGTGGATGTGACTGGCACTGGCACCAACACGTTTGACGGTGTGATCCAGGATGGCAGTGGCACGGTATCGCTCACCAAGTCCGGTGCGGGCGGTACGTTAACCTTGGCCGGTGCCAACACGTTTACCGGCGCCACCACCATCAGCGGTGCCGGCGGCACGTTGCAGGCGGGCGCCGCTAATGTGCTACAAAACAGCAGTGGCCTGGACGTCGGCGCCGGGACCACTTTCGACACCAATGGCGCGATCCAAACCGTTGTCGCGCTCACGGGTGACGGCACGGTCGAATCGAGCGCGGGGCTGGGCACCCTGATCCACACCGGGACCAGTACCTTTGCCGGCACCTTACAAAATGGGGCCGGACAACTGCGGATCAATAAAGGTACCGGCGGCACGTTCACGCTTACCGGCAACAATACCTATACCGGGCCGACGCAGATCTCGGGCGGCATCCTGCAGGCGGGATCGGTCAACGCGATCGGCGACACCAGCCAGGTCAACATGGGCGGTGGTGCCACACTCGATCTTAACGGCTTCGATCAAACCATTGGCGCATTGATCTCCGGCAGCGCCACCGCTTCGGTTACGCTGGGCAGCGGCACGCTGACCTACGGCGATGCCACCGCATCGCTGAGCTACGCCGGGACGATTACGGGCACTGGTGGGATCATCAAGCAGGGCAGTGGTACTTCCGTGTTCACCAACACGGGTAACGCTTACACCGGCGCGACGACGGTGACCGCTGGCACCTTGCAACTCGGCGCAGCGGGCGTCATTGCCGATGGCAGTGCGTTGGTGGTGAACACCGGTGGTACGTTCGACTTAAACGATTTCAACGAAACTGTCGCATCGCTGGCCGGTACAGGCGGTACTGTTGATCTGGGCTCGGCGACCCTGACCTATGGCGATGCGAACAATCTCACATATGCCGGGGCGATCATCGGAACCGGCGGGATCACGAAGCAGGGTGTGGGCATCTCGACGCTAAGTGGCGCGAACACGTTCACGGGCAATACGGTGGTGAGCGCTGGAACGTTGGCGGCAGGGATCTTAAACGCGATCTCCACGAGTGCGTTACTGGACTTAGACGGGGGTACGTTTGATCTCAACGGCTTCGATCAAGACGTTATTGCCCTGACGGACACAACGGGAACCGGCACGGTAACCAGCGGTATTGCGGGCGCGGTCAATCTGGATGTGACCGGCACAGGCACCAACACGTTTGACGGTGTGATCGAGGACGGTACAGGCACGGTGTCGCTAACCAAGTCGGGCGCGGGCGGCACCCTGACCTTAGCGGGTACGAACACCTACACGGGCGCGACTAACGTTTCGGGCGTAGGCGCTACATTAGTGGCGTCGAATGCCTCAGCGTTGGGCACCGCGGCAGCGGGTACCACTGTGGTCAGCGGCGCGGCTTTGGAGATGACCTTCACGAGCGGTACCTCCAGCGAGGCGGTATCGATTGCTGGCACGGGCGTTGGCGGTACAGGTGCGTTGCGTCTCAATAATGCGTCCGGTACTGGCACGCTCACTGGCGCGGTCACGGGCGCGGGATCGGTACGCAAGGAAGGCGCCGGGACCTTCGTACTGGGTGGCGCCAACACTTACTCGGGTGTCACCGAGGTGAACGCCGGCGAATTGGAAGCGGGGTCCACAACCGCGATTGGCGATACCAGCGCGGTGACGGTTGCGGCTGGTGCGGTGCTGGATCTAAACGGCAACAACGAAACGATTGGTTCTTTGGCCGGTGCGACCGGTGCTTCGGTGACCTTGGGCGCGGGTACGCTAACGACCGGCGGCGACGGCACGAGCACCACCTATTCGGGCACGATTTCCGGTACTGGTGGGTTGACTAAGGTCGGTGGTGGCACCTTCATTCTCGACAATACGGGTAACGCTTACACCGGCGCGACCACGGTAACCGCTGGCACCTTGCAACTCGGCGCGGCCGGTGTCATTGCCGATGGCAGTGCGTTGGTGGTGAATAGCGGTACCTTTGACCTTAACGATTTCAACGAAACCGTCGCGTCGCTGGCCGGCGCGGGCGGCACCGTTGATCTGGGCTCGGCGACCCTGATCTATGGCGATGCGAACAATCTTTCATATGCCGGCGCGATCATCGGAACCGGCGGGATCACGAAGCAGGGTGTGGGCATCTCGACGCTAAATGGCGCGAACACGTACACGGGCAATACGGTGGTGAGCGCTGGAACGTTGGCGGCAGGGATCTTAAACGCGATCTCCACGAGTGCGTTATTGGACTTAGATGGGGGTACGTTTGATCTCAACGGCTTCGATCAAGACGTTATTGCCCTGACGGACACAACGGGAACCGGCACGGTAACCAGCGGTATTGCGGGCGCGGTCAATCTGGATGTGACCGGCACGGGCACCAACACGTTTGACGGTGGGATCGAGAACGGCACTGGCACGGTGTCGCTAACCAAGTCGGGCGCGGGTGGAACACTGACGCTCGCGAACAACAACACCTACACGGGTGTGACCAGCATCACGGGCGGCACATTACGGATCACGAACATCGGCGCGCTAGGTGACGCCACGGGCAACACGGTGGTCAACGGCGGCACGCTCGATGTGGGTGTCACAGGCACGCTTGCTGAAGTATTGAATATTCAAGGGACCGGTGCCAACGGTGGTTCGGGTGGCGCGCTTGATGCATCGGTTAGCGGTGTGGTTCTTGACTCGGCCGCGTCGCCGCTTACGCTTGATGGTGCTGCAACCATTCGCACGGCTGACTCGGTCATTCTCGCCATTAGCGATGTGATCGCTGGTGCCTTTGATTTGTCGCTTGGCACCGCGGGCCCGGGTACCGTCGATGGCACGATTAACCTCAACGCCGCGAACACCTATACGGGGCAGACCAACGTCGCCGCTGATACCATCGTCGTCGCTAACGACGTGAGCGCACTAGGCGCCGGTGCCGGCGCCACCGTCGTTGATGGCACCTTACGTTTAAGCAACGGCGGTGGCGATGTCACTTTCGATGAAGTCATCACACTAAACGCTTCGTCGTTCCTTGCTGCTTCCGGTGCCGGCACCACGCGGGTGGACTCCGCGGCTGGTAACTTCACCCTGGCGGGCGATGCAAACCTCAATGGCGGAACGGGGACGCTGAGCATTCAGGACGTCATGATCGGCGCCGGCGGTTTCAGTACAAGCATCGGTACGGTCGCGCTAACCCAGGCGAATACCTTCAACGGCAACATCCTCATGCAAGGCGGTTCAACCCTGCAGATCGCAAATGCCGCGGCTCTCGGTAACAACACCGGGACTACGACGTTGACCGGTGCGACGCTTGAGTTCGTCTCGGGTGCGGGATTGGCCGGCACCACCATCGATGAAGTGATATTGCTCGGCAACAGCGGCGGTTTCGATAGCCGAATTCTGCAAAATGATGGCACCGGCACAGTGACGATCGACCACTCCGGTGCTGGCGTGTTCAGTCTGATCGATCCCGATGGTGTTTTGGAAGCTGTCGCCGGAGGTACTTTGCAGATCGACGATGTCGTCAATGGTGCCGGCGGGTTCGACAAGCGCGGTGCCGGCGTTGCGGTTTTAACGCAGGCCAACGGCTATACCGGTGCGACGGTTGTTACTGCGGGCACCTTGCGCGTGACCAACGCGACAGGTCTGGGCACGAGCGGCGGCGGCGTCGGCGTTAATGGCACCAGCGTCACGAGCGGTGCGACGCTAGAGCTCAACAATATCAACGGTACGGTGACCGAGGAGATCGCCATCGCCGGGACGGGTGTGAGCAGTGCCGGCGCGCTTCGTGTTGACACCGTGGCAGGTGCTACCACAACGACGCTTAACGGTGTCATCAGTGGCACGGGCGACGTGCGCAAAGTGAGTGCCGGGACGTTGGCTTTGGGGGGTGTGAACACCTATACCGGTGTGACCAACATTGATGGCGGTACCGTTCAGGTTACCGACGCTGCGGGTCTTGGCAGCAGTGGTGGCGGTCTCGGTACCGATGGCACGACGGTCGCTAACGGGGCGACCCTTGATTTCGCGCTTGGCGGCGGCAGCAGCGGCGAGGAGTTATCGATATCGGGTGCGGGCGACGGTGTAGCTGGGGCGCTGAAAGCGAGCTCCAACTCGACGCTCACCGGCACGGTGGTGATGGCGGCGAATTCGACGGTAGACGTTGATACTGGGATCACGTTGATGCTAAACGGGGTCGTCAGCGGCGCTTTCAACCTGACCAAGCAGGACGCTGGCATTTTAGTGCTAGGTGGTACGAACACTTACACGGGTAACACGGTGGTGAGTGCAGGGACGTTGCGGGCGGGTGCAGCGGATGTGATTGCTGCGAGTGCGCTGTTGGATCT
>JBCCEV010000046.1:0-25431 GCA_039030125.1 Pseudomonadota bacterium
CATGCAACAGTGCGGCAGCTCTCTCAGTTTCAACAATTAGTGGCCGTAAGGTGTCGGCACCATGCGGTTTAATCATGATGGTTCCTATTTCTGACGAGTTAGTTAAATTCTGGAGTAAAGGGTCTTCTATCGTGAAGCACTGCTCGAGAGCCTTCGCGCACAATGTCTTGGACGTAAAGCGGGAAATCACCCGTCTTACGATCGGCAAAGTAGTACTCCAAAGAATGCGTGATCGTGGGAAAAGCAATGTCGTCCCAAGGGATTTCAGCTTCGGAACAAAGTTTTACCTCTAAGCTTTCGGGGCCCGCGGCAAATTCCGGTTCGGTCAGGTGCGCCAAGAAAATCATATAAACCTGATGAACCGTCGGCAGATTGAAAATCGTGTAGAGATTTTCGATCTCTACCTTAGCTGTCGCCTCTTCCCAGGTCTCTCGGGCGGCGGCCTCGACGGTGGTCTCGCCGTTTTCCATAAAACCCGCCGGGATCGTCCAATATCCGTAACGAGGTTCGATCGAACGCTTACACATCAAGATTTGATCTTCCCAGATGGGGATCGCGCCAGCGACGATTTTGGGATTCTGATAGAAAATTTCTCCACAGTCCTCGCAGATGTGGCGTGGCCGGTTGTCGTCGGAGGGAACCCGCCAGGAAATGCTGGGCGAACCACAGGTGCTGCAAAATTTCATAGCCGACTATTGTACGCTGGCTAAGGTGGGCCGAGGGCTTGTTGAATGGTTGGCCACAAAGTTTCAAGGATTAAAGGCTGCGCCTCGGCCGTGGGATGTAAACCATCAGATTGAAATAAACTGACTCTGGCCGCGAATTCACGCAACATGAATGGAGCTAAAACGACATCTTCAAGGTCCCCGAGCGAATCAAAAACCGCATCGAATCGATCGAGGTAAGCTGGTCCGTAATTCGGCGGAATACGTACACGCGGAACGATCAAAATGGCGTCCATAGCGCCAAAAAGGAGACGGATCTGCTGAAAGTTGTCGGCGATGGTTGGCGGTGCCAAGCCACGTAATCCATCGTTCGAACCCAATGCGACAACGACCACAGCCGGGAGATGTTTAGCCAGTAGCGCCGGCAGGCGGCGTAATCCGTTGGCCGTGGTATCACCGCTAATGCTCGCATTCACCACGCGATGCGCATAGCCTTCCGCCTCCAAGCGCTGATCGAGAAGGTGAGGCCAGCCTTGATCGCCGCGGATCCCATAGGCGGCGCTGAGGCTGTCGCCGACAATTAGGACAACCGGTTCCGCGCGAGCGGTGATGGCCAGCAAACTCAATAAGAGAAAGAACGTAGCTTTATTCGAAATGAATGCGCCGATCATTACCGTCAGTAATCTTGAGAAATCTTTTACAGGGCCCAGCGGGAACCTGAAGATCCTCGATAATATCAACTTCTCCATCGGCGAACGTTCGACCGTTGCCATTACGGGAGTTTCCGGCGCCGGTAAAAGCACATTGCTAGGCTTGATTGCCGGCCTTGATACCGCCTCCGCCGGAGAAATCGAAGTTTGCGGACAGGCCTTGGCACAACTGGACGAAAACGGGCGGGCGCTCTTGCGGCGCCATCGGATGGGTTTCGTTTTTCAATCCTTCCATTTGATTACGAGTTTCTCGGCCCTCGAGAATGTGCTGCTCCCCATGGAACTCAATGGCCTCGATGATGCCCGTCGCAAGGCGCGCGAGGCGTTGCGACGTGTCGGGCTTGAGCATCGTCTCGATCATTACCCCGCGCAGCTTTCGGGCGGTGAACAGCAACGTGTTGCCTTGGCCCGGGCATTTGGCACGACCCCGCAATTACTGCTCGCTGACGAACCCACCGGAAACCTGGATAAAACGACAGCAAGCGCCATCATCGAGTTGTTATTCGAGCTCAATGCAGAACATCAAACGACGTTATTAGTGGTTACCCACGACGACGCTTTGGCGTCGCGCTGCGAACGGATCATTGAAATCGATGGCGGCCGCATGGCAAACCAGGGCGGGCAATGAGCAACCTTACGCCCATTGCCTTTCGTTTACTGCGTAACGATTTACTGAGTGGTCGCCTGCTCTTGATCGTCATTGCCACAAGCCTCGCGGTCGCCGCGACCGGCGCCGTGCGGTTGTTCACTCATCACATCGAACTCACCTTGGTCTCGGAATCGAGCGCATTGCTCGCCGGTGATCTCGCCGTCAACTCGACACGACCACTGGCTCAGGAGCTTTACGCAAACGCCGCGGCCGCGAAGCTCGAAACCACACAAGTGATTGGCTTACGCACGGTGGTCGCCTATGAGGACCGCATCCAAATGGCGGAACTACGCGCGGTGAGCGAAAGTTACCCCCTACGGGGATCGGTGCGGATCAGCGACGCGCCTTTTGCGGTCGCACAAGATGTCGTCCACGGCCCATCACGCGGGCAAGTCTGGGCTGATGGCCGCATGCTTCAACTACTGGACGTTGAAGTTGGCGACAGCATTACGATCGGTAAAACAGAGCTGGTTATCGAGAAAGTTCTGCTTCTCGAACCCGATCGTGGCGGCGACGCGTTTAGCATCGCGCCTCGGATCCTGGTCACACACTTCGATCTTGAGCAGGCAGGACTATTGCTGCCGGGAACCCGGGCCAGCTATCGACTACTGATGGCTGGCCCGCGCGACGCGCTTGCTAAATTCAAAGCGGGTTTTGTACCCGCCCCCGGCCTCAAGCTCATCGATCCCAGTACCGCGCGGCCCGAGATCCGCGATGCCTTCCAGCAGGCGGAGCGCTACCTCTCATTGGTCGCCTTTGCCTGCGTTCTACTTGCGGTGACCGGTGTGGCGACGGCGGGGCTTAACTACGCCAATCACCATCGAAATACCGCGGCTATTCTGAAAACCATCGGCTTGGCGAGTCGGCCATTGTTGGCCCTATTCGCGCTTGAGCTCGTGCTCTTGGCAGCTTGCGCGGCACTCCTCGGCAATGCCCTGGCCTGGAGCGTGTACCGGATTTTGATCGCGCAGCTCACCGCCGCGATCCCGCCGATTTCCCTCATTGAAGGTTTGGTGCCCGCGCTTGAGGCGGGGAGTCTTGGCCTCATCGTATTACTGGGATTTTGTTTGCCCCAATTCGCCGCGGTTGCTGAAGCACCGGTAAACCAGAAAATTGGCGCCAGCCGGGCGAATTCTTTTGGTTTCTCAGCACTCCCCGTGGCCGCGGCGTTGCTGGTGCTGCTCCTCCTGCTGCCTTGGCACCTCGAGCATCGCGAAACAATTCTTATCGTGCTCGCCGGAATGCTGGGCACGGCGATAACCCTGGCGCTCGCAGCCCGCCTAACCATCGCCGTGATGAACAGTGCGCGTGGCCAGGTTTCTTTGAACTGGCGCATGGGCCTGGCCAATATTTCCCGCAATGCGGGCTTAAGCGTGTTGCAGATCACCGCCATCGGATTGGGGATCGGCGTGGTTTGTCTTATCGCCGCAGTGCGAGGCGACTTGATCACTCAATGGCGCGACCGCCTACCCCCCTCCGCGGCAGATCATTTTCTGATCAACATCGATCCTAAGGATGTTGATCAAATGCGCACCTTTCTGGCCGACCACCAATTGAGCGATCCAGGATTCTATCCAATGATCCGCGGCCGGCTGGTCGGGATCAATGACCGTTCGGTAGGACCAGATGACTACGAACAGCCCCGTGCCAGGCGACTCGTTAATCGTGAATTCAACTTATCTTGGGCGGCGCTTGCCAAACCCCACAATCGGATTACCGCTGGCCAATGGTGGTCTGAGGATGCTGCGGCTGGACAATTCTCCGTGGAGACCGGAATTGCAGAAACTCTCGGCATCGCCATCGGCGACCGGCTGAGCTTTAACGTTGCCTCAGATCAGGTGTCCGGCGTTGTCACTAACTTGCGCGAGGTTAACTGGGATGACTTCAAAGTGAATTTTTTTGTCGAAGCCACGCCACCAACTTTACGCGAACTTCCAACAACGTATATCACCGCGTTCAAGGCTGGCAACGGCAATAACGATTTTCTCCCCGACCTGGTCTCGCGGTTTCCCAGCGTCACCGTTATCGATGTGTCCGCCATTATGCTTCAGGTTCGCAGCGTCATGGACCGCGTTGCGTCAGCGCTGCTCTGGGTTTTCTTGTTCGCTCTGGGCGCCAGTGCAATCATCTTGGTCACGGTGGTGCAAACGACGCAAAAAACCAGAACCGTGGAAATCGCGCTCCTCAAGGCACTCGGGGCCACCAAGGATCGGGTTGTAATTGCAACCCTTTGCGAGTTTGCGACGCTGGGGGCGATAGCAGGGGCCATCGGCAGCTTGGGAGCAATCGCGACCGGTTGGTGGGTCGCGGCGCAGGTCTTCAGTATTCCCTACACGCCGAATGTTTGGTTACCAATAATAGCGAGCGCGGCGGGCGCGCTCGGCGTCACCGGGATCGGTCTCGGTGTCGTACGCAGCAGTTTTACGCCTCCAGTTATGGCGACGATCAGAGCCAATGACTGACCGTCCGTTAAAGGCGAGTATCACCTTGCAAAGACCACGGCGGCGCCACTATCGCCAAAAATTTGAGTGCCTCCGATCCTTTGTTTTCAATCCATTGCACCGCTTGCGACGGAATGTAAATGGCGTCGCCAGGCTTCACCGTCTTGGCTTCATCGTCAATATGCATCAATCCCTGTCCTGCAAGCACGTAGTAAACTTCGACTTGCTCAAGTCGATGCTGGTAGGTGGCATGCCCTGGACTAACCTCGGCAAAGGCAAGGGAAAAGTCCTCTGCGATTGCGTCATTTTTAGGATGCAGAAGTTCCCTGATCAAACAACCGTCCACCGCTTCAAACGGCTGGCAAGTAGACATGGATTTCACAAGCACCTAAGTTATCTCCCCGGTTAGAAGCCATGGCGCGTTACACAGGCACACCGTCATTTTCCCACGAGGAAACCCCGAAGATTGGTGTGCTTTTGATCAACCTTGGCACACCGAGCGAACCAACTCCACGTGCGGTGAAAACCTATCTCGCCGAATTCCTTGCCGACCCTCGCGTCGTTGAACTCTCCCGCTGGCTCTGGATGCCGATCCTTCACGGTATTATTTTAAATCTCCGACCAAAGCGATCGGCCGCAGCCTATCAGAAGGTATGGACTGATGAGGGTTCACCTTTGCTACTGCACACGCAACGCCTGACTCACGAAGTACAAGCCGCTTTCGTCGAAAACAATCAAAGCAATATTGTCGTCGAATGCGCCATGCGCTACGGCGAGCCTAGCGTGCCAAGCGTATTGGGACAAATGATCGAACAAGGCTGCCGGCGCTTATTGGTGTTGCCGCTCTACCCACAATACGCCGCGGCGACCACTGCATCCGCCTTTGATGCTGTTAGCAAACAGCTTCAAAAATTGCGCTGGGTGCCGGATGTAAGATTCGTTCACCACTACCACGATTGGCCGCAATACATCAGTGCGTTGTCCGCCCGCATTCGGGACCATTGGCAAACACACGGCCGCTCGAACCGCTTGTTAATGTCCTTTCATGGGATCCCCAACGATTATTTTCTGGCAGGCGATCCCTATCACTGCCAATGTCAATCCACCGCGCGGCTGCTGGCCGAGGACTTGGGCCTCAGTGCCGATGACTACGGCGTTGCATTTCAATCACGCTTTGGACCGCGCCAATGGCTCAAACCCTATACCGATGAGACATTGAAACAGTGGGCTCAACAGGGCATCAAAACGGTCGATGTGGTTTGTCCGGGCTTCGCGGCCGATTGCCTGGAAACCCTGGAGGAAATCGCAATCCAATACGCGCAAATTTTTGCCGCCGAAGGCGGAACCTTGAACTATATACCGGCGCTGAATGACAACCCGAACCACCGTGAGCTCTTAACCTCGCTAATCAACGCGAACATGCAGGGATGGTCAACAAACGATTTGGAAGCTTCGCTTCAGGCGCGCCTGAAGCGGGCAAAAGAGTTAGGCGCCAAATCTTGACCGCCAAATACGAGGTCGCTTGGGAGGATGCAGCGAGACCGTCGCTCCCGCCAATACTACCGGCATGCGGCTCTGGCGCTGATTAGCAGTGTGAGCTTGACGCTGCAGCCCGTGTACTGAAAACCGGGCCGCTTTACTTAAAATGTCCTCGGCTTTAAGTGCGATCGCCCAAGACCGTGACGAGAACGCGGCGACGATGCGCTTGCGCTCGATGCTCCCAAACGAAAACACCCTGCCACGTTCCCAACGCCAAACGGGAATTCCGGATCGGCACGGAGAGGGAGGTTTGCGTCAACACGCTTCTGATATGCGCTGCCATGTCGTCGGGCCCTTCGGCATCGTGCACGAATATCGGATCACCATCGACGACCGCTCGCGTCATGAAAGTTTCCAAATCGGTTAAGACCGCCGGATCGGCATTTTCGGTGATCAGCAGCGACGCGCTGGTATGAGTGATAAAGGTATTACACAGACCGCTACCGACTGCGCTATCGCCGACGATCGATTGCAGCTCGGTTGAGATCTCATAGAAACCGCGGCCGTTCGTCGCGACGACTATCTCCTCGCAGTACAACATTCGTTACCGTCGGGTCACGATTTCTTCAACCGCTCGGCGCCGCTGCTCTGGAATTTCTCGCGGATAACCGTACCAAAACAAACCAACAATTCGTTCCTCGGCAGGGTTAACATCAATCAACTTGAAGAATTCACTGGTCTTGGTCACATCACCGGTGGTCCACTTCATCCCCACGCCGTGAGACCACAAGTACAGCGACATATTGTGTGCCGCGCAGCAGCTCGCCGCATAGTCTTCCTGCATCCGCTCCTCATCGTCGGAGCGCGCACAGGTCATCACCAACCAATTGGGGATCTCGCGCCACCTTTTCAGCTTGACCTCAGCCGCTTTGGCGTGCCGCGTAGCGGCCACCAGCTCGGCATTTAAAACCGCGATCTTCTCAGCAGTCTCGCTGTTGAGTAAGTAGAACCGCCACGGCTCAGTCAGATAATGATTAGGAGCCCACCTGGCATGCTCGATCGCATCTAAAATTAATTCCGGTTCAATGACGCCAGGTTTAAAGTCATGAACCGTGCGCCGCGACTTAAGTAGCTCAGAGATAGCTTGCGAACTCAATCATTTGTCCTCAACTAGCTGGGGGGCGATTAAAGCATAGAAATCGGTGCTTTCTTCATTGGAGAAATACCAGCCCAGGTGCAAACCACAACTGCTGCACAACGCTATCGTCCAACAGAAACCAGCGAACCAAGTATCCGCGAAGTAGCGGCCGCCGACGCACCGACATCCCGGCGCCAGATCAAAGATCCGCAAGTCGAAACTTATTCCCGCTGGGTTCGTCTTAATATGCACGTGGGCATCATTCCAATCGCAAACCGCCGACTGAGGCGTTATCGGAGCGCTGCAAACAGCGCATCGGAGCCATACCTGGCGGTCGAATTCTCCATCAACACCTTGATCGGAAAGCTCTAAATCTTGCTGATAAGAATCCAACGCTTGCCTCTTAATGGCGAATAGTTTCAGTAACTGAGATCATATAGACCATCATGACCGCGAGCAGCTTTATCGTTACCTCAAAACTGCGGCCTCGACTTTGGTGGCCGCTGTTTTTGGTGGCGCTCCTCGCGACCTCCCTGTGCGCAAACTGTGATAGTTCCTATGATCCGGGCCGCTCGCGCGGCCTGATTCAGAGCGCCCTGGAGGCGCAGCGCGCCGGACGACACGAAGAAGCCAAGAAACTGGTAGCGGGTCATGAAGCCCATCCGCTGTACCCCTACTACCTTTATTTTGATATCCGCCGGCGGCTCCATCGGTTGCCTGAAGCTGAGGTCAGCCAATTTTTAACCGGCTACGACGAGTCCTATCTCGCCGACAAACTTCGCATCGAGTGGCTGAAGCGTCTCGCGACCCGCCAACGGTGGAATTCCTATCTCACCTACTATCGTCCGCAAAGCGACGTCACTATGCGCTGTTTGCAAATCAAGGCGCGGATCCGCGAAGGACATTCAGAAGGCGTAGTCGCTGACGCCAAAGCCCTATGGCTGGTCGGCAAGTCGCAACCCGAGGAGTGCGATCCCGCCTTCGAGGCGTTGTACGCAAGCGTTGAACTTACCAATGACTTGGTTTGGCAACGGATCTGGCTGGCGGCGAACAACGGCAAATTTTCACTTGCTCAGTATCTGGCAAAAAAGTTGTCGACACCGCAATGGCGGCATCGGGCGACCCTGCTGACCCGAGCCCATCACAATCCACAAGCGCTCTTAAAGGCCAAGGATACGGACCTCAACGACCCGCAGGTTCGCGAAATCCTAACTTACGCAATAAAAAGGCTGACCCGGGTCAACGTAAATCAGGCGATCAAGCAGTGGCCCACGTTGCGCCGGGAACTACCGCTCGATGAGCGCCAGAGTGCCGAAGTAAAGCGGGCCATCGCGGTGCGGGCTGCCGCTAAGGATCACGACCAAAGTATCTCTTTACTCAACGCAGTGCCGTATTCGCACGTGGATGAGAAAGTCGAGCGTTATCGGCTGCGTGATGGGATCGCCAAGCGCGCATGGCAAAGCCTGATCGATTGGACTCGCCATGACCCCCAATCCGACGTTAGCAAGCTCCGCTGGCGTTACTGGCGCGCGCACGCGCTTAAGGAACTTGGGCGCGGGGAGCAAGCTGAATTAATACTTGAGGAACTCGCCGCGCAACGCGATTACTACGGGTTCGTCGCCGCCGACATGCTCGGTAAAGACTACGACTTTAATTTCGTACCCATAGCCGCGACCGACGCCGAAATCGCCGAGGTTTCCGCGATCCCAGGCATGCGCCGGGCAGGAGAACTCTACCAGCTTGATATGAAATTTTGGGCGCGTCGGGAATGGCAGCACGAAGTCAAAAAAATGAGTCAACGCGAACAGGAGATCGCAGCCGCGCTAGCCGCGCAGTGGGGGTGGTATGACCGCGCAATTTTCGCTTTGGGAAGTGCGCAGTCCTACGACGATCTCGAGCTTCGTTTTCCGCTGATGTACGTGGATCAAGTTCTGAATTTTGCGACTGCTCGCAAGCTAAAACCCGCGAGGATGCTCGCAATTATTCGCTCCGAAAGCGCTTTCATTCCCGATGTCCGTTCACCCGCTGGCGCCCTGGGACTGATGCAATTGATGCCGGCGACCGCGAGAGAAATGGCTAATCAAACCGGCATCAAGCTGCCCAGCGCCAAAACGCTGTACCAACCAGCGAAGAATATTGCGCTCGGTAGCGCTTATCTTGCACAAATGCTCAGACGATTTAACGATAATTTCGCGATGGCCGCGGCTGCTTACAATGCCGGACCGCACCGCGTGCGGCAGTGGCGCTCACGCAAAGCCTGTATTCCGCTCAAGCTTTGGGTTGATACGATCCCGTTCACTGAAACCCGGCGCTATGTGAGACGCGCCTTTTTCTACACCGCTGTTTATCAATGGCGCCTGGGTGAGGATATCGACCGTTTAGTCGATCAGTTCTCCCCCATACCGCCACGAGGCAAGAAAACATGCAATTAAACGACAACATCATCGGGATCTTCGGCGGCACAGGGTTCATAGGCACGAGCTTCGCGAATCAGCTCGTCGCGAACGGCGCACGAGTGCGCGTCTACACCCGAAACCTCGATAAATCTCAAAAGGTTTCCACGCTACCCGGCGTCGAACAGCGGCTATACGATCCCACTTCCCCAGATAGTATTAATGACATCACCGCTGACGTGGACACCCTCGTCAATCTCGTCGGGATCCTCAATGAGCGCGGCGATAACGGCAAAGGTTTCAGACGCGTGCATGTCGATCTCACCGAGCGCCTCCTTGCCGCCTGCCGCCAGAATCAGATTGCGAGATTCGTGTATTTAAGTGCCTTGCAGGCGGACCCATTCGCCAACAGCTACTACCTTCGAACCAAAGGTGAGGCTGAACAATTGATTCGAAATGCGACTGCGACCACCGGACTCATCAGCCATATTGTCAGGCCCTCGGTGGTGTTTGGTCCTGGAGATGATTTCACCAATCGCTTTGCTACCTTGATTCGCCTAATGCCAGGGTTTTTCCCGCTTGCCAGTACCGAGTCAAAATTCCAGCCGATTTATCTCCACAACCTTATCGAGTTCCTGATAGCGCTCGTCGCCAACCCTGACTTACGCAGTGCGCGCCACGATGTCGGCGGGCCCGACGTAGTCTCCTTGGGCGAAATCGTGACCCTCATCGCGAAGGTGATGAATAAGAGGCTACATGTCATAGCACTACCCAATGCGATCGCGAAGCTGCAAGCGAACATCTTGGAGTACGTCCCCGGAAAACCGCTGTCGCGAGACAACTTGAGGTCGTTACAGAACGATTCGGTGGTCGTGGGAACAAACGCCCTGGACGAATTTGGGATCGCCAAGAGTTCCATGGCGGCGATTCTCCCCAGCTATCTCGGCACGGACACTCCGCAGTTGCGTCGCGACTCCTGGCGGACTGGCGTCAAACGAAATCAGAGCTGATGCAGATCTTCGAGGTTGGCGGCGCGGTTCGTGACAGCCTGCTCGGCCATCGTGTCAAAGATCGAGATTGGGTCGTGGTTGGGGGCACGGCCCAAGCCTTGCTTGAGCGAGGTTTCCAGCAGGTCGGCGCCAATTTCCCGGTGTTTCTGCATCCCGACACTAAAGAGGAATACGCGCTCGCGCGCACCGAGCGAAAAACAGCGCCCGGTTATCAAGGCTTTGCGGTCTCATTCGAACCTGAGGTAACGCTAGAAGACGACCTGGCCCGGCGCGACCTCACGATCAACGCCATGGCCCGTGGCGAGGACGGCGAAATAATCGATCCGTTCGACGGCCAGAGTGACCTGCACCACGGCGTCTTACGTCATGTGACCAATGCCTTCGTTGAGGACCCGTTGCGGATCTTGCGGGTGGCAAGATTCGCAGCCCGGTTTGGTTTTCGAGTCGCCGACGAAACCCATCACTTAATGCAGCAAATGGCCGCGAGCGGCGAGCTTGAGACACTGGTCGCCGAGCGCGTGTGGACCGAAACCAGCCGCGCACTAATGGAGCGCTATCCGGACCGGTTTATCAGCACGTTACGCGATTGCAATGCGCTGGCGGTGGTATTCCCAGAGATCGATCAGTTATTTGGTGTTCCCCACAGCCGCCAATTTCACCCGGAACTTGATGCCGGCGAGTACTTGCTTTCAAGGCTTAGAGACTGCGTTGAATACAATGCCGCGCTAGAAGTGCGGTTCGCCGTGTTCGCGCACGACCTCGGCAAAGGTGAGACACCCGTGGCAAGCTTGCCCGGCCATCAGAGTCACGAGGGCAGCAGCATTGAATTGATCGACGCCCTGGCGAAACGCTTAAAAGTCCCAACAGCGTTGCGGGAAATAGCCGTTTTGGCGGCGGCGCACCATCGCCAAATACACCATGCGAGGGAACTCAATGCGTCGACGATGTTGGAGTTGTTCGAAAAAACGGATGCGCTGCGCAGACCCGATCGCTTCCGTGTAATCACGCAAGCCTGCGAGATTGCACGCGCAATAAAAAGCGTTTCCGACGGGGAAGACCCGCCCAGTGCTTATCTAGCTGAAGCTTTAGCGTTAGCTCAAGGCGTACAGTTGTCCGAGAACGAACTGCTAAGCTTGAAGGGCCCGGAAATTGCTGCGCGTTTGCGAAGCTTGCGCCTGGCCGCCCTCAGCGGCATGCGTAACGAATGATGTGCCGCTGTTCTCCAGCTTCAGGTTTACCGAGAGCGATTTGACCACTGTCGCTAATTCGAGTGGTCTCGCGCTTGAGCTCGCTGTGAGTTCCCTCACCGTCTGGCATCACCACTGAGCCGTTCATACTGTTGTCGGTGACCGTGCCTCGACCACGAGAGAATTGCGCGCTCAAATGGTGTCGCGATACGAGATCAGAGGCGACCACCAGATCGTTACTCGGTGAGCGTCCGACCGAAATCACCGGGTGCTGTTCATTGATAACGACTTGCTGGTTCTCATAACTGAACGTGATTTCTCGATAGCTTTTAGGCGCGGCTCTAACTGCCTCGCCGCCGTAGGCGGTTATCGATTCAACGTCCCAAATAACTTCATGCAATTCCATATGCTGAACTGAAATAAAGGTCCAGGTTTCGTCGGCCACATAACGGGTTACGGCGCGATAAATGCGCGGCAACTGGTCAACGAGAATACTGGTAGCCAAGGTTTGCTCTGGCTTAGCGTTGGTCGCCGCCCAATTCGCAATCTTCATGCTTTCAGCAAGTAGAGGATCGCCTTCTTCGGGAAGCGGGCCGTAGTGCAAACCGATCTTGAGGGTGACGGGCACATCGGCATCAGGATCGCGCCACTCTTCGATTCCCGCGTGCATTTCGCTTGCCGCGCCGGTGGCTTCGGTGCAATCGCCGAAAACGCAGCGCACTTCATCGCCGACTTCCGCAAGTACGACGCCGCTGTGCTCAGCGGCAACCGCTTTCACGATCTCCAGGCAATCACTAACCAGGGTACGCGCTTTTTGGTCACCCTCGTGCTCGTAAAGTGCGGTGCTTCCCGCGACGTCTACCGACAATAGGGCTTTGCTATCTGCATCACTCATGGCTGGCCGAGCACCCTATCACGGACGCCGCCAGTACGTCCGCAACTAAATCATAAACTAGTGTCAGGTCTGGAAATTAACCCTTGGCGCCCCAAACCTCCTCAAGGCGATCATCGCGGCCGCACGCATAGCGATAGTAACGGTAGCGGACGGGATTCTTGAGGTAATAGTCTTGGTGATATTCCTCGGCGACATAAAACTGCGTGGCCGCGACAATCTCGGTTTGTATCGTCTGCGGAAACGGCTTGTTGCTTTGCAACGCAGCTAAGGATTCCATGGCCGCTGTCTTTTGCCCATCATCGTGATAAAAAATCGCGCTGCGGTACTGAGTGCCATTGTCGCAAAACTGCTTGTTCGCCACAGTCGGGTCAATGTTGCGCCAGAAAATTTCAAGCAAGGTCTGGTAGGACACGATCTTCGGGTCGTAGACGATCTGTACCACCTCCGCGTGGCCGGTGTTGCCGGAGGAGACTTGCTCGTAGCTCGGGTCTTTCAAGTCGCCCCCCATGTAACCCGAAATGGTCGCCACCACGCCTTCCAGCTTGTCGTAGGGCGGTTCCATACACCAAAAGCATCCGCCAGCGAAGGTTGCAACGGCTTTGCCGTCCGAGCGCATTGCGGCGCCCTGCTCCGCCCCGGTGTTCCACGCAATGCCGACCAACAATCCCGATACGGCGAGGGCCGAGCCAATGATTCCCAAGCGCATAGACATTCCTAAATCCTCACTCCCGTTGTTCTGACCATTGATTGAGCTTCAAGTTGCATCGGCGTCGAATCCAACACTGCAAACAACAACGCGCCAAGTGCTATCCGATAGATGAAGAAAGGCAGCATGCCGATGCGTTGAATGAAGCCCAGAAAAAGATGGATACACAGATACGCACTGAGCGCCGACAAGACAGTGACGATCGCGACCGGCACTACAAAGGCGGGTTCGAAAGAAGTCACCGACCGAAGCTGCCAGCCGCCAGCCAACGCAATCACGGGGATTGATAGCAAAAATGAAAACCGTGCGGCAGCTTCACGCGAGTACCCTAACGCAAGTCCAGCAGTCATCGTGATCCCGGAGCGCGAGGTACCCGGGACCAAGGCAAGGGCCTGGGCCAAGCCGACGCCAATCGCATGTTTAAGCGTGAGCGTGTGAAGTTCTCGTTGTTTTCTTCCCGCCAAATCCGAGGCGTAAAGCGCGACACCAAAGCCGATGGTGGTCACCGCGATCACCAATGGCGACCGGAGATAAACTTCGATGAAATCCTTCGCCAGCAACCCGCAAAGACCGACAGGTATGGTGCCAATCAAAATTCCCCAGGCAAGCCGTGACTCGTTGCTGTTTTGCCCGGCAAGCGATTGACACCACGCGCGCACGAGTGCCGCCAGATCCTGGCGAAAATAAAACAAAACCGCGAACAGCGAACCGCAATGCGCGGCAATATCAATGACCAGACCCTGATCGCGCCAGCCCGTTAGGTGCGGAATCAGCACCAAGTGCCCAGAGCTTGAGATCGGCAGGAACTCAGTAACGCCTTGTACCAGCGCGATGATGATCAGTTGAACGACTTCCATCATCTCATGCCATTGGCGCCAACCGATGGCGGTAGTCATTAATGAAGCCGCGCAAATGCGCGTCACAGTTATTGCTCAAAGCCATAACTTTGAAAGTCTCGCCCATTTCCCCAGCCAGGATTAAACGCTTGGCCTCGTTCGTGCTATCGACGCGTTGTTCGCCCGCTACACCTTGATCGAGGCGTTCGAGCAAACCGGTCGCTAACAGAAAACCTGCTTGGGTGGTGTAGCCGGCGAGTTCAAAACCCGCATCGAACGCAAGGTTCGCGAGCATCGTGAAATTAACCGCGACAGTCAGATCCTGTGCTCCAGGCTGGGCAAAAGGATCATCGACCAAACGATGTTTGAAGTAGCATTTTAATGTGCCGTCGCGGCGCGATGGGTGGTAGTACTCGTGCGCCGGATAGCCATAATCACAAACCAACACAACACAACCATCGTCCGCCGGAACAAGCTTGCGCATCCACTGGCAGAGATCGGTGTGAATTTCGCTTTGAAAACCCACGCCCAATGCCGCGGATTGGGGCAACTCAGCGGCGGCCAAAGTCATGTCCGGCTCAAAAACCCCGCCTTCAACCCAGCGGAAATCCTGCCCCTCCACACCGACACCAAGCTCGACGAGGCTGCCCCCATCAAGCACACGAAAGCGTTTGGCCGGCAATGCATCTAAAACTTCGTTCGCGATCGCGACTCCGGTAAGGCAATCGTCGCCACTCAACGAAGGACGCCAAGCGAAACGTTCCACAAGTCGCGGCGCCAGGCTACTCTCCACCAGCTCCTGCTGACGGGTTCTTAAGCCCGCACTCGGCTCAATGATGGTATAGCGCTCTGGCGCCACGCCCTGCCGGTCCAGTTCTTTGATCAAGTCCACGGCCATCTGGCCGGCGCCGGCGCCGAATTCGGTAATGGCCGGTTCGATATGATCGAACAGCTCCACACACTGCGTCGCCAAGCACTGCGCAAATAACGGGCCCAACTCTGAGGCCGTCACAAAGTCGCCAGCCGCGCCGAAAATCGTCCCCTGCTCGTAATAACCTAATTCTGGATCGTAGAGCGCGGTGCGCATGAACTCATCGAATCCGATCATGCCACCGGCGACTGCGATACGATCTCGCAAAAGCACTCGCATTTCAGTTGTGCGGCCAATTGCTTCAGAATCGCCGTTTTCAAGCATGACGGTTTCTACTCACTCCGGACCAACGAGAGATCCGCGAACTCAATGTCAAAAAATCAATCCGCTGAGCGCGTCGCCGTTGTCACCGGCGCCGGTCGTCGCGTGGGAGCCGCGATCACGCAAATTCTGCATCAACAGGGTTTCAATGTCGCCGTGCATTATCTGGCGTCAATTGCTGATGCTCAATCAAACGTCGATCGCTTCAATGCAGAACGCCCCGATTCTGCCATTGCGATCAGAGCCGATTTATCCGAGCCCGCTGCCGCCAAAGCGATCGTCTCGGAAGTGCTTACCAAATGGGGCCGCCTGGACGCGCTCATCAACAACGCGTCCATTTTTGACCCGACGCCCCTTCTTGATTTCGATGACGCCCTATCGACGCAACTTATGGACATCAATTTTGCGGCGCCGCTGCGCTTATCGCTGGCTGCAGCCCGCGCTCTGAAGATGCACCGTGGCGCCATCGTCAACGTCAGTGACATCCATGCCGAGCGCCCCCGTAAAGACTATTTATCTTATTGTGTATCGAAGGCCGCACTGAACGCCTTAACGCGATCACTGGCCTTAGACCTGGCGCCCGAGGTGCGGGTGAATAGTGTCGCACCGGGTGCCGTTCTATGGGCACCTAGCGATGACGAACCATTGCAACAGACCATTCTTGACCGCACGCCCTTGGCGCGCCGTGGTGAACCCGCGGATATTGCAAATACGGTCGCTTTTTTACTCAACGCTGAATTCGTGACCGGACAGATCATTCCGGTGGACGGCGGACAGACCATCCGCTTGTAACCCGGCTACCGCCGACCAAATGCCGGCAGCGGTGATCCCAGATACCAGCGCTCCTCTTTTACGTCGTACCACCATTGTTGGACATCATTGAGAAGCAAGGCGATCCCGCTATCCAGCTCATAGTATTCAATTTGGGCATTAACCCGGGCAATGTCATTCGTGTCGGCTAGGATCTGTCGTGAGATGCTATAGCTCGTTACGCGATAGCGCTTAACGCGATCAAGGTCGACAGGGATTGATGAGCCATCTTGACTGCGTATGTAGAGGGCGGCGTCTTCAAAATAACCCCAGCGTAACGCCTTACGGTAAGCGCTGACGCTCGCTTCCAATGAGTTGGCTCTGGAACTCGCTGTTTTCTTTAAGACCTTCGTCGTTTGGCAGCCCATCATGGCGGTGAGGAGCACGCTGACGAAAACAACCTGTAGGATCTTCATATCGGAATTCTACTCCAACCGCCTGCTACAAAGCGTTACTTCGCAACACGGATCGGCTCGGCGCCGTTAGCAATAAGACTTTCAACGACTTCCTCATAGCAACAGCTCAGTCCCGGTGGTTTGCCACGCCGTTCAAGCATGGCCATCGGCACCGCCACATGCAGATATCGATCAAGATCCGGGTGTCTCAGCCCTGGACCCAAGAGCACATCGAGATCGAGTGCAACGCGTTGGGTGTCGCGACGGCGGCCAGCTTGTGCCTCGGCGCTGATGAGGAAGGCTTTTAGCGCGGCAATGGGCAGATCGGTCGCGATTTTTGCCACCGTATTCAGATAGTGCGCATCCCCGTCGCGAACGCAGGGCGTTTCATAATAGGGCGCGACTTCGACAGCGCTGAAATTCTGGCGAAATAATCCTACCGCCAAATCAAGCTTGTCACGCGGCTGATGATTGCTGCCGATGCCAATCCAAAACCATGTCATTGCGATAACTAGGCTTGCCGCTCGATGACGACACCGACATCACGGACATTGCGCAAGACGCCCTGTTTGTTGACCTTGATGCGGACACGCTTGAGTGAAAACTTGCTAAGCAGCAACGCCGCCAATTGTTCAGCAAAGGACTCAAGAAGCTGATACTGATGCTCTGCAGCAAACGCGCTGACGGTGTCGGTCACCGCTTTATAGTCAATGGTCGCGTTCAATTCATCCGTGTCCCCGGCGGGTTTTAGATCGCACCCCAGTTCGAGATCCAACACCAACCGGCGCGGCCGCTGACGCTCCCAGTTCCAGACCCCAATGATGGTTTCCACTTTGACTTCGTTTAGGTAGATAAAATCCATCGTATTAAGCGCTTGATTCTGCGTTTCGCTTAGGCTGCAATGGCGCGATGCTATTCGCCACGATTGCGGTGTTGGGTGCGTATTTCATCGGCTCTGTCTCAAGCGCAATCTTGGTCTGTCGGCTGTGGGGCGTCGATGATCCACGCGAAGTAGGCTCGGGAAATCCTGGCGCCACCAACGTCATGCGCCATGCTGGCAAACTCGCCGCATTGCTAACTTTGGTGGGCGATGCCGCCAAGGGCTTCATTCCAGTGCTTATCGGTCGCGGATTTGGATTGGAGATTGAGATCGTAGCATGCGTCGGCCTGGCGGCGTTTCTTGGTCACTTATTCCCGATCTTCTTTGCGTTCAAAGGCGGCAAGGGCGTGGCGACGTTCATTGGGGTCAACCTCGCCCTAGCATGGTGGTTGGGTCTATCGTTTATTGTGATCTGGCTCGCCATGGCAGCAAGCTTCCGGTACTCATCGCTCGCCGCACTGACCGCGTCAATGGCATTACCCTTCATTGCGTTCTACACCGCTTTACCGCTGGGCGTTGTGGTCTGCCTGGTGGCGATGGTGATTTTGGTGTTTGTGCGCCATCGCAGCAACATCGAGAAACTGTGCGCGGGCGAAGAAAAAAGAATTGGGGCCACTAAGGCGGCACCTTAAAACTAAGGTGGCGCCAGCTCGTCCATCGGCCAACGCGCACGCACAGAAAAATCCAGATCTCCGCGCTCACCGGCTGTTAGGCGCTGATACCCGGCAAACGCGATCATCGCGCCATTATCAGTGGCGAAACGCAGGGCTGGAAAATAAACCGCGACACCTTGGGCGTCGCAAACCTCGGTCAATTTTTGCCGCAATGCCTGATTTGCACTGACTCCACCGGCAACCACCAGCTTCTTAAGGCGAGTCTTTTCCAAAGCGCGTGTACATTTAATGCGGAAGGTATCAACAACCGCATCAGAGAAGGCCCTGGCCACCGCCGCTTTCTCAACTTCAAGATCCACGCCATCCTTAACGAGTTGGCGTACCGCGGTCTTCAGGCCACTGAAACTAAAGTCCAAACCGGGCCTATCAGTCATTGGTCGCGGCAGACGATAGTGATCCGGCGATCCTTGCTTGGCCAAGGCCTCCACTTCAGGGCCGCCGGGATATCCAAGACCAAGCATCTTCGCAACCTTATCGAAGGCCTCGCCAGCGGCATCATCAACAGACTCGCCAATGACGCGGTAGCATCCAAGGGTCTCGACCGTCACGAATTGGGTATGACCGCCCGAAACCAGTAGCGCCAAGAAAGGCGGTTGCAAATTAGGGTCTTCCAACATCGGCGCCAACAAATGCGCCTCCATGTGATGGACGCCCAACGCCGGTACGCCGGCGCTAAAGGCGAAACTTCGCGCAAATGCCGCGCCCGCCAGCAGCGCGCCGGCTAGCCCTGGGCCTGCGGTGTAGGCGACGGCTCCGATGTCGGCCACTGCCAAACCCGCCTCGCGCAGGGCCTGTTTCGTCAGCGCGCCAAGGCGCCGCACGTGATCGCGCGAAGCTAACTCAGGCACTACACCACCGAAGGCGGCATGCATATCGACCTGGCTGAATACGACGTCGGCCACCAAACCCGCGTCGCCGCTATAGATCGCCACGCCCGTTTCGTCGCACGACGTCTCAATCCCCAGCGTTGTTAAAGACACGTCATATCTCTGCTCTGGAAACTCTTCTATTTTCAGCGTATTATGCGCGCCCTTTTCGACAGAGCGCCCTTGCGTCACATCACTCATGCCGACGATTAAAGTCCGAGATAATGAACCCTTCGATGTCGCCATGCGACGCTTTAAACGCACTTGCGAGAAAGCTGGCGTGCTCGCCGAAGTCCATCGCCGTGAATTCTACGAAAAGCCGACCCAAGTACGTAAACGCAAAGCCGCTGCTGCCGTCAAGCGCTGGCAGAAAAAAGTCGCTCGACAAACACTGAACCGGCAAAGACTCTATTAGACCCATCGCGCCCTTCCGCCAATGTCCCAGTCGCTAAAAGAGCGGGTGAACGCCGACGTCAAGACGGCGCTCAAAGCGGGCGACAAAACCGGCGCGACCACCCTGAGGTTAATCCTCGCCGCTATCAAGCAGATCGAAGTCGATCAGCGTATTGAGCTTGACGAAGCCGGCGAAAACGACGTGCTCGCCAAACTTGCCAAGCAACGGCGCGAATCGATCGAGCAATACGATCAGGCCGGTCGTAGCGATCTTGCCGACAAGGAACGCGTGGAGCTGGAGGTGATAAGCAACTACCTCCCGGAAGCTTTAGGCACCGAGGCGATCGAAGCGGCGATCGCCGAAGCCATCGAAAAGACCGGTGCAGCCTCAATTAAGGATATGGGCAAGGTGATGGGCGCGCTCGCCTCTCTAAAGGGTCGCGCCGACATGGGCGAGGTCAGCGGCCTGGTCAAAGCCAAGCTCAATTCCTAAGCGCACCGCCACGCCTCTTCTTGCCCGACCATCGTTGTGCTTAAATCGGTTGCAGCCGTAGCCGAGCGCGCCGATGGCGGAACGTATCCCTAGAGAATTTATCGATAACCTCCTCGACAGAATCGACATCGTCGAGGTGATTGAGACCTATATCCCACTGAAAAGGGCCGGCAAAGACTTCCAGGCACTTTGCCCATTCCACAAAGAAAAATCGCCATCGTTCACGGTGAGCCGCGATAAACAGTTCTACCACTGCTTTGGGTGCGGGGAAAACGGCTCGGCAATCGGCTTCTTGATGAATTATCGCAACCTTGAATTCCTGGAAGCCATTGAGGAACTCGCGGCCGGCGCCGGGATCGAGGTCCCCAAAACAGATTCTCATGTTCCGGGAAAACACAAACCGTCGCAGGAAACGCTCACGGTTCTTGAGCACGCCGCGCGCTTTTTTGAACGCCAGCTTAAATCTCATCCCAGCCGTGACGTGGCGGTGGACTACCTGAAAAATCGCGGTATAACCGGCCAAGTCGCCAAAAAATTCCGCTTGGGCTTTGCACCTGCAGGGTGGTGCAATCTTCTTGAAGGGATCGGTCGGGACTTCTCCAACCCCGCCTTAATCGACGCGGGTTTGGCCGTACAACGTGAGGGCAATGAGCGGCCCTACGATCGTTTCCGCGAACGAATTATGTATCCAATTTCCGATCGGCGCGGCCGCGTCATCGGCTTTGGCGGGCGCGTCATTGACCAAGGTGAGCCCAAATATCTCAACTCGCCAGAATCCCCAGTTTTTCAGAAACGACGCGAGCTCTACGGCATTTGGGAGACGCTGCAAAGCCGCGAAACTTTGCACGAATTAATCGTCGTTGAAGGTTACATGGACGTCATCGCCTTGCATCAGAACGAATTACCCTATGCGGTGGCAACGCTCGGCACGGCGGTTACCGAGGATCACGTTAAACAGCTCTTTCGCCACGTGCCTCGCATCATCTTTTGCTTCGACGGCGACGGGGCCGGGCGGCGCGCAGCCTGGAAAGCCCTCGAAACCGGGCTGCCGCTGCTAGAAGCCAACCGCGAAATTACTTTCCGATTTCTACCCAGTGGTCATGATCCGGACAGCGCGGTGCGCGAATTGGGTCGCGATTACCTCACCGATGGCTCCACGCTGACCAGTTTGTCGGCGTTTCTGCTCGACCATTTAAGTGCCGATCTTGATCTCTCCAGTCAAGATGCTCGCGTGCGCTTGGTCGATAAAACGCGGCCCTACCTCAAGCAACTTCCCAATGAGACCTACCGCAATTTGATCATCCGCCTGCTGGCAGAAAGGACCCAACTGGCAGAGAAGGAAATCGCGTTAAATGCACAAAAACCGGGCGCGAGCGCCGCCACTGGCGCGCGACTTCGCCACTACACCCGCCGCTCGCCAACCGAATTGGCGCTCGCGCTTCTGCTACAACGCACTGATCTGCTGGACTTAATCACCCACGATCTCAGGCAAAAGCTGAGTCGTAACCTCGCCGCCCAGAGTCTGGTCAAATTGATCGATGTACTCGTGAGCGACCCAGGTCTTACCGTTGCAAAACTCCTTGAACGCCAGCGCGACGAGGACGGTCATGACAGGTTGTCCGAGTTGGCGGTGCTCGATCTGGGGATCACCAACGAGCAATTTGAGCCCGAATTCTTAGGCGCGCTCACGAAATTAATTGATGGTGCGGCCAAATCCGAGCGGGGCGCGTTAACCCAAAAACCCTTCGCAGAATGGTCTGAAGAGGAAAAACAAGCGTATTTAGAGTCGCTTAAGAAACCTGGCCAGGACAACGAGCGGGAACATCCAACTGGAAAAAATCAGGCTCTATAGACTATACTAGCGGGCTGTTTTGCCTGAAATGTTGGCGCGCCGACTGGCGCATCCCCATCTTTATACTAGACTTTTGGTGGCTTCGCTATCTAGTTGAGCCCAAAAGTAATATTCCTACTTGCCGGCTAAAAATCGGCAAGCTTTGACCAAAGGTATCGTGACCAGATGGAAACCGTCGAAGAAGTCGATCAAAAAGAGCAGCAAGACCAACAGCAATCGCAGCTCAAACTCTTAATTTCCAAGGGTAAGGAACAGGGTTTTTTGACCTATAGCGAGGTCAACGATCACCTGCCCGACGATATTGTCGATCCCGAGCAGATCGAAGACATCGTCAACATGATCAACGACATGGGCATTACCGTCCATGAAACGCCGCCCGATCTCGATGGCATCTTACTCAACGACAATGACGTTGATGAAGAGGCCGCCGAAGAGGCCGCGGCGGCGCTGGCGGCGGTTGAGAACGAATTTGGCCGCACCACCGATCCGGTACGTATGTACATGCGCGAAATGGGTACGGTTGACCTGCTCACCCGTGAAGGTGAAATCAAGATCGCAAAGCGGATCGAAGACGGGCTTAACCAAGTTTTAAGTGCGCTCGCAGATTTTCCGGCGGTCGTTGAATTGTTCCTCACCCAATATGACCTCGTCCAAGCTGAAGAAATGAAAATCTCTGATCTCATTTCAGGCTTCAACGATTTCAACGACGACGATCCGATCCCGACACCCGCCCAGGTGCAGGCAGGCGCTAACAACGATAAAGACGACGATGAGGACGAGGCCCCGAACGCTCTAGACCCGGAAGAAGTAGCAGAGCGTTTCGCGGATTTTCAGAAGCTGAACAAGAAGCTTGTCAACGCGACGAAACGAAACGGCCGTGATCACGCCCGTACCGTGACGCTTCGCAAAGACCTGCAAGAGAAATTCCTTGAGTTCAAACTGGTTCCAAAGGTTACGGATCTGCTGAGCGTGCGCGTGCGCATGGTGGTGGAGGAAATCCGCGCTCAAGAGAAATTTGTCATGGACACCTGCGTGAAACGCTGCAGAATGCCGCGCAAGGATTTCTTGGCGGTATTTGTGGATTCTGAAGCCGATCCAAAATGGTTGCGCTCCGTGGTCCGCCAGAAAAAACCTTACGCGGCAGCGATCAAGGAAAACCAAGCAGAAATTCAGGCCGCGCAAAATCGCCTGGCCGAGGTTGCCGAACACAACGGTCTCACAATCGGCGAAGTGAAGGACATTAACCGGCGTATGTCGATTGGTGAGGCTAAAGCGCGTCGTGCCAAAAAGGAAATGGTCGAGGCCAACCTGCGACTTGTGATCTCCATTGCCAAGAAGTACACCAACCGCGGTTTATTGTTCCTCGACCTCATTCAAGAAGGCAATATCGGATTGATGAAGGCCGTCGACAAGTTCGAATATCGTCGCGGTTATAAGTTTTCGACCTATGCAACCTGGTGGATCCGCCAAGCCATTACCCGCTCAATTGCCGATCAAGCTCGCACCATCCGCATCCCGGTGCATATGATCGAAACCATCAACAAGCTCAACCGGATTTCGCGCCAAATTTTGCAAGAGATGGGCCGCGAGCCAACGCCGGAAGAGCTGGCCGAGCGTATGGATATGCCGGAAGAGAAAATCCGCAAGGTCCTCAAAATCGCCAAAGAACCGATTTCCATGGAAACCCCCATCGGCGATGACGAAGATTCGCATCTCGGCGACTTCATTGAAGATATCAACATCCAAGCCCCACAAGACTCAGCGGATTTCGAAGGCCTGTGCCGCAACACCCGTGAAGTGCTGGAAGGTCTCACCGCGCGCGAGGCGAAAGTGCTCCGCATGCGTTTTGGTATCGATATGAATACCGACCACACGCTCGAAGAAGTGGGTAAGCAGTTCGACGTGACCCGCGAGCGCATTCGGCAAATAGAAGCCAAAGCGCTCAGGAAACTTCGCCATCCATCCCGCTCGGAGCGACTGCGAACTTTCCTCGACACCTAACCAAAAACGGCCCACCTAGGGCCGTTTTTTTTCGTGCGCGCTAATGGCGCCCGTCCACTATCGCGCGCGCACTTTCAAATGCCTCATCTTCTGCAATATAGATTGGCTTATCCGCGCCGTACATGCTCTGCAGCAGCGAGGTGTGCAACCGATATTTAACATCACCAATTGCCAGCGCCCCAAACACATCAGCGGTTCTTCCAGCGGCTGTTTCTAGCGCTACCCCGCTGTCGTTAACACCGACACCCTCGATGCCCGCCGGTGGCACGGCGTTGGCGTCGGCAAGCATCGTCAATTCCTCGGCAATCCGCAGTAAATCCTTTGAAAGGACCTGGACACCCGCCTTCGCTGCGCTCATGACGATTTCACTGCCCGGTAACCATTGGGCGATGGCGGCGGCCGAACTGCCATCAGCTCCGCGGAGCGAAACGCCATAGCGCGCTCCGATGGTCGTTGCGGCACGCTCGGCGTACTCGAGACCCTGGTGAGAGACGATCGCGCACTGCGCGCCGTTTCGCGCAGCCAGCATGGCCGCGCAGGTCCCTACCGGACCGGTCCCGCCAAACACATGTACACGGCGGCCCTTGAGTCCGCCTTTGGGCGCTAAACGATTTTCCACAAGCGCCACCATTGCCGCGGCCGTGGTGATCGCACCGCTGGGATCAGCCATCACAGAAACAAGAAAGGGCGGCACCATGGCCGCACGCGCCGCTTCGAGCATGTCGAGCGCAAGCCCCAGATCACGCCCGCCAATGAAAATACCCGTGCGCTTCACGCCCTGACGGCTGCGCGAAAAAATCGTGTCTTGCGTCAAACCGTGAATTTCTTCGAGCGCGACGCCGCAATGCGGTATCACGGCATCGAACTGTGCTTCATAAGCCATATTGATATCGAACGGGCTGACGTTCTTAGTCGGGCTAAAAATATGCAATAAGTGCGGGTGATCCATACGCGTCCACAAATTCAAAACTGGATTAGCGCCAACAAAAAAAGATGGCCGCGACCTTTGTACCACGGAATCGTTAGAATGCGAGTCCAAGCGGCGGGCCTGTAGCTCAGTTGGTTAGAGCAGGGGACTCATAATCCCTTGGTCGTAGGTTCGAGTCCTACCGGGCCCACCATTAATTTCGTGTGGTTGAAGTTATTTCGGCGATTCTCTCGAAGGTTCTACACGGGTCGACACTTTTCTGCGGGCGGTGTGCTAGAGAAGCGGCAACGAGCGCCCGAATCGCGCTGTACAGCTTTCTGGAGATCTCCGGTGCCACTCTGATAGCACAACCTTTGCAGTGGGAACGGTTGTCGAAAAGACGATGAAGACCTGAGAGCAACAATCTCCGTTTCCCCTTTACCGGCTCCCGTAAAGCGAGGGGGCAGTAATGGGAAAGTTGAGATTAGAGGTGAACGACTTATTGTGACTGTCTCTGCGGCAGCGAAGGGAAAGCCCGTCAAGTGCCCGACTCCGTTGCTTTGTTAGCTGTATTTAGTTCCTCCGGTAAATACACGTCGCATACCCATAGTTTTCTACCAGATTCTCGCTTTCTCCATTGAAATGCTTTTTGCTTGGATGGTCGGTGGAAATGTACACGAACGCAGCACCCGAACTTGATACGCTTTTGATTCAGTAATAACTGTATTTTTTCGACGTCCCGACGTTCCCCCCGAATTGAGTAGCGAATAGATCTGGAGTCCAATGTTCCCAGCTGAGGAGATTGGACATGAAGAAACGTTATAGCGAAGAGCAGATAGTAGGTTTCCTGCGCGAGGCG
>JBCCEV010000047.1:0-25404 GCA_039030125.1 Pseudomonadota bacterium
GCCTCGTTAAATGGCGTGAAGTCGGGACCGTTAATCGCAGCAGCAACCTTTAGCAGTTCAGGGTGACCATAGACGCGCAAACAAGCCTCGGAGAATTGCAACGAACCAAGCACCATGTAGATGGCTTTCTCCGGCGCATCTTCATCAGGTTGGGGCTCGAACATTTTTGCCGGATGGCGGCCGTTGGCAATGTCGGTACCGCCAAATGGATCGGACAGCGGTTTCGCCCAAAAAATATTCGGCGCTTGAAGCCCCGCGTTGATGGCTTCTCGACCCTGTGCGTCACAGGCAGCGCCTTCGGTGATTGGCGCACGCTCCAGGATCTCCGCCACATCGCGCTCAACATCTTGCAGTTCCTCGGCACGCAGCACGCCGGTGAAGACATAAAATCCGCAGCGCCAATACGCCGCTACGATCTCCTCATGCAGTGTGCCATCAGCGTTAAAGCGGATCGGACCGCGATTGCCAAGGTTCATCGCGCGTTCTTCCCCTTGCGCCAGGTACTCGAGCATGGCTTTGTGCTCGCGACCGAAATCCAGCTCGATTGAGTCGTCTCGTGCTGCTAGTCCCATTGCAGCCCCCCCTTTGGGATAGTTGGATTGAAAATATACACAAATATTCGCGTTGCACCACGCTGGCGCAATAAACGGCCTCCTAACCATTGATTAGAGCGCCGAAGTTCGTAAGCTAGTTGAACCGACTGCTACAGCGAGCTGCATCATGGCCACCAACCTCAAGTCTGATTTCCATTTTGCGTCGGCTGGCACGCGCGCTGATCTTGTCAGCCGTGCGGAGGCGCTGATCCCAAGCCTGCGTGAGCGGGCTCAGCAAACCCAATCCGAGCGTCATCTCTCGTTAGCGACGAAAAAGGATCTGGAAGACGCGGGCGTTGCCCGCCTCCTGCAACCCGCTCGTTGGGGTGGGGTCGAAGGGCACTTATTCGGTGTCGTTGAAATCCTCTCGGCAATCGGCAGTGGTTGTGGTTCAACGGCTTGGTGCCTTGCGCAATATATCGGGCATAACTTTATGGTCGCGCAGTGGCCGCTCGCCGCTCAGGAAGCGATTTGGGGTGAAAAACCGGACAGCCTGATCGCCGGAATTTTGATTCCGCTGCAGGGCAAGGCTAAGAAAGTCGACGGCGGTTACCGTCTTAGCGGTCGTTGGCCGTTTGTCAGCGGCGTTGGGATCTGCGATTGGTGCATTCTCTCTGGCATGGTCGAGAACCCCAATGGTGAAGATGAAGAGCGTTACTTCTTGGCGCGTCAAGGCGATTTCGAAATTATTGACACTTGGTACGCGATGGGTCTGAAGGGCTCCGGCAGCAACGATGTGGCAGTAGAAGATATGTTTTTCCCGGACGAGATGACCTTGCCCATCGATCATCTCAAAGGCGGCCCCACACCCGGTAACGCTATTAACAACGGACCCTTGTTTCAAATGCCGAGCTATATGCAGTTTGGCATCTACATTACCAGCGCGACGCTGGGTATCGCGCGCGGAATGATTGAACATTACGAAGACTTTATTGCCGGTCACAAGGCTTTGATGTCTGGGAAGACCTCGCGGGACGAAGTGACCCAGCAGCTTAAGATTGCCGAGGCGGCGGTGTGCCTCAAATCGGCGCGCTCTTTGGCGCTTGAAACCTGTAATCAAATCATGGCGCATGTTGACGCTGGAACGCTGCCCGATCATCGCGAGCGTACCGAGTACCGGGCCCATGGCGCCTTCATCGGGCGCCTCGCTTGGCGTGCCGCCAATGTGATCTGGGACGCCGCGATGGGCCGCGGTGTCTATGAGTCTAATCCGCTCGCCGAGAGCTATCGTGATATGAGCGCTGCCAGCCGTCACTTCACGCATAACTGGGACGTTAACGGCACATCATATGGGCGTTTGCGCCTTGGATTGCCAATTGATAACCCCGCGCTGTGAGGTCGCGGCGGGGACTAGATGATCTCGCCAAGCGTTACTTGCGGTGACACGTTGGTTGTCATCCAGCAGTTCGCATATTCGCCATCTTTGACCTTTTCAAGCGTCCAACGAAAGCCCAGCGCGCGATTGGTATTCGATTGCACAGTTACCAGAAAGACTGCCCGCTTAGTGTCCCTGCCAAGCTCTTCGACGTCGTGGCTGCGGTGGCCTAATAATCCACGATACGCAGGGCTTTTCAGCATGTCGGTGAATCTGGGCAAAGGTCCCGTGTAGCGGCGGTTTGCCGGATGGGCAAATTCCCAGGTGCGGGCGATCCCCGCGTCCGGAACGGGTTCATCGTTGTCCCGTAGCGCCACGAGTTGGCGGTCTACAACCTCATTAGCGGCGAGACCGGCACAAGTTGTTTGCGCGAGCGAATTAGCGCACACGGTAAGGGCGATAGCAGTAAGCAGGATCCGAAAATTGAACATAGGCATGATGCCACCTGGGCCGTTTGTATCTCTACGTTGATGCACACGCCGTTAGATCAGAGCTTAGCTCGAATGCCCGCCTTGCAAGGGTAAGCGGCGGCGTGCAAGGCAGCAGGGCGTCGAGCTTGAGGTGCAGCGACGGGAGCTTTAGTCTCAACTCATCTTCGATTAGGGATGTTCTCATGAAACACATCGCCAACGTGGGTTTGCTTGTCGCGCTCATTGTCAACGGCGCGCCGGCACTTGCCGACGACGATCAAGCGGCAGAGGTGGCGCAGCGCTTACAGCAGACCATCGCGGAGCTTGAATTGACCGACGAGCAAATCGAGCGCGTCAAACCAGTGCTGCAGGATTCGATGAACGCGCGTCGGGCCATCATGTCAAGCTACGGCCTCGATCCCGACAACCTCAAGGGCGCCGCCGGCACGCTGAAGCCGCGCCAGGCGTTGGCGATGCGCAAAGAGCTGAAATCCGCGCGTGCTGAGACCCTGACAGAACTGGAGAAAATATTGAGTGAGGAGCAGCTTGATAACTTCAAACGGATCCTGGAGGAGCGGCGCGAGGAAATGCGGGACAAAATCCGCGCAGCCCCTTAGTTTCAAGTTGCCGATACCGACCAAAAGCATCTGAAAATTGGCTCCCCGGGACGGGCTCGAACCGCCGACCTAGTGATTAACAGTCACCCGCTCTACCAACTGAGCTACCGGGGAAACGAAGAGGCGCGCGATCGTACTTGAGCGTGCCATCTGGGGTCAATCATAGAGTCCATCTGCTATCGGCGTTTGGCGCCAGAACATGAGAAAATGTCGGATCGTTCTCCGAGCACCCTGAATGTCCGACGAATACTACGACGAGCGCAATTTCGAGCTGGCTGCTGATTTCACGCCGGCCGGTGGCCAGCAACAGGCTATCAATGAACTTCTGGAAGGGCTGCACGCCGGGTTGTATCACCAAACTTTGTTGGGGGTAACCGGTTCCGGCAAGACCTTCACGATCGCCAATGTCGTCCAAGATCTGCAACGACCAACGATTGTACTCGCGCCAAACAAGACGCTAGCGGCGCAGCTTTATGGCGAGATGCGCGAATTTTTTCCGCGTAATAGCGTTGAGTACTTCGTTTCATATTACGACTACTACCAACCGGAAGCCTATGTGCCGGCATCGGATACTTATATCGAAAAAGACGCGTCGATTAACGACCACATTGAGCAGATGCGCTTGTCGGCCACTAAATCGATCATGGAACGCCGGGACACCATCATCGTAGCAACCGTATCAGCGATTTATGGTTTAGGTGATCCGAATGAATACATGCGAATGATGTTGCATTTGCGGCGCGGTGACATCATTGACCAGCGATCGGTTTTGCGCCGCTTGACCGATCTGCAATACAAGCGCAATGACTACGAACTCGCGCGCGGCACGTACCGAGTTCGTGGCGAAGTGATCGATATCTTTCCGGCGGAATCTGAACGCGAGGCGATCCGGGTCGAGCTGTTCGACGACGAAGTTGAGTCGCTGGGCCATTTCGACCCATTGACCGGCGAGATGCTGCATAAAGTGCCGCGCGTGACGATTTATCCGAGTTCGCATTACGTGACGTCGCGACAAACGTTGCTGGATGCAACGGAAACCATCAAGGTCGAGCTCAAGGATAGGCTTGAGTATCTGCGCAAGCACGACAAGCTGGTCGAAGCGCAGCGCTTGGAGCAACGCACGCGATTCGATTTGGAGATGATGACCGAGATCGGCTACTGCTCGGGGATCGAAAACTATTCTCGTCATCTCTCGGGTCGCGAACCCGGCGCACCGCCACCGACGCTGTTTGAATACTTGCCGAAAGAAACACTATTAGTGATCGACGAGAGCCATGTGACCGTACCACAACTGGGGGGCATGTACCGGGGCGACCGATCGCGCAAGGAAAACCTCGTCGAGTATGGGTTTCGTTTGCCCTCAGCACTCGATAACCGGCCGCTGAAATTCGAGGAGTTCGAGCAACTGGCGCCACAAATGGTATTCGTGTCCGCGACCCCCGGTCCGTATGAAGATGATCATGCTGGGCGCGTGGTAGAGCTGGTCGTACGACCAACCGGACTGATTGACCCAGAAGTCGATGTGCGGCCCGCGGGCACGCAGGTGGATGATTTGATCTCGGAAATTGGCGTGTGTAGCGAACGCGGTGAGCGGGTGTTGGTCACCACGTTAACCAAACGCATGGCAGAGGACCTTACCGACTACCTTGCCGAACACGGTATTCGAGTGCGTTACCTGCACTCTGATATCGACACCGTTGAACGGGTCGAAATTCTTCGTGATCTAAGACTCGGCGAGTTCGATGTGTTGGTCGGAATCAACTTGCTGCGCGAAGGCCTCGATCTGCCCGAAGTGTCGTTGGTGGCGATTTTGGATGCCGACAAGGAGGGATTTTTACGCGCCGAGCGCTCGCTGATTCAAACGGTGGGTCGCGCTGCGCGTAACGTCAACGGCCGGGCGATCATGTACGCCGATCACGTGACCGGGTCGATGGAACGAGCCATGTCCGAGATGGCGCGACGCCGCGAGGTGCAACTCAAATTCAACGAGGAACAGGGTATTACCCCGCAAGGGATCAATAAGGCCGTGGCTGACATTATGGAAGGTGCGCGCATTCCCGGGGCTGGGGGGCGCCGCGCGTTGCGGAACTCTGAGCGCGAGCGCGCGGTCGCAAACCAAAGCCCGGAGGCCCTGGGCAAACAAATCAAGGCGCTTGAGGAGCAGATGTACGCTTATGCGCGAGATCTGGAATTTGAGGCGGCCGCCCGCGTTCGCGACGAAATTGCTTCAATCAAAGGCCAAGCCTTCGAAACGAGCTAGGGCTCGCCACCGGCTGATCCCCATCGCTAGGTTACAATAAACATATGTTCATTCGCTTCATTTTGATGCTCGTAGTCGTCGCCACCGTCGGCACTGGTGTCTATTGGCTCTACGAGCGTAATTCGCCGGACTCGAGCGCCGGCCAGGCTTTCCCGCCGGCGGCAGTCTCGGTGACCCGCGTCGAATCTGGGGTTTGGCGACAATCAATGTTCGCCGTGGGATCTTTAACCGCTGAGCACGGCGTCGATATTCAGGCGCCGCTCCCAGGTTCAGTAGTGGCCATACACTTTGAGTCTGGCCAAATGGTGGAAAAGTGGGACGTGTTGATCTCTCAGGACATCGGTATCAATGAGGCTGAGCTCGACGGCTTGAAGGCCACTCGCGAGCTACGCAAACTGCAATTCGAGCGCGCCGAGCGCTTGCTTAAGGAAAAGCAAATTTCCCAGGCTGATTACGATATCGCCCGGGCATCGTTAGATGAAGCGGAAGCCGAGGTGCAGGCGAAGCATGCGTTTATTGTGCGAAAAACGGTTTACGCGCCATTTACCGGACAGCTCGGGATCCGGCAGGTGAATCTTGGTGAATATTTGGAGGCCGGCGACCCGCTGGTTAATTTGCAGGTCCTAGACCCGATACATGTTGACTACGCGCTCCCAGAGCAGATGCTGCCCCGCGTATTCAACGGGCAGTCAGTCGAAGTGCGGGTGCCCGCGTTTCCGGACGACATCTTTGAAGGTGCAATTTCCGCGTTCGAACCAAGCATTGATGCCGCCACTCGAAACATTCGTATCCGCGCGACATTAGCGAACCCTGAACATCGATTACGACCCGGAATGTTCGCCGAGGTCATCACCATCGAGCCGCGCTCGAAGCCGGTGCTCACCCTGCCCGAGACCGCAGTGACATACACGCCCTACGGCAATTCGGTTTTCATTATTGATAGCAGCGGCGACGCGCCAGTTGCCCAGCGCCGCCAAGTGCAGACCGGTAAGATTCAAGATGGCTTGGTTGAGATCGTCGAGGGCCTTAGCGAAGGCGATGAGGTCGTGGTCCTAGGTCAGAATAAACTGCGCAATGGCATGGCGGTGCAAGTCGTGCCCGATCCATCTCTTGCGCAGGAAGGCGAGGCGGAACCGACCTCGTGAACTTCACGGAAATATTTATAAGGCGGCCAGTACTCGCGAGCGTCGTGAGTTTGCTGATTGTTGTACTTGGCTTGCGGGCGATCTCAATTTTGGAGGTTCGCCAATACCCTGAAACCGAGAACACCTTGGTAACCGTGCGCACCACTTACCCTGGCGCGAGCAGCGAGTTGGTCAAAGGGTTTATTACGACCCCATTGCAGCAAGCGATAGCCGAGGCGTCGGGCATCGACTACATGAAATCCTCCTCGCGCGCCGGTGTCTCCACGATTGAGATTTTCATGGAACTCAACTACGACGCCAATGATGCGGTGTCTGAGATCCAAGCAAAGGTCGCCAGCCGCCGCGATGTGCTTCCCGATGAGGCTGATGACCCGGTCATTGAATCGCGGACAGGGAACGCGCGCTCCCTCATTTATCTTGCGTTTCATAGTGAGACGATGTCGCCGCAAGAAATCACCGACTATTTGATTCGCGTTGTACAGCCACAGTTGCAGTCTATACCCGGTGTTGCCAAGGCCGGCTTATTCGGCCACAAAACGTATGCGATGCGGATCTGGCTTGATCCCCGACGCATGGCGGCTCTGAACGTAACCGCGGCTGATGTGCGCCAGATGCTGCTGGCCAACAACTATCTATCCGGTGCTGGTGAGACCAAAGGCGAGTACGTTGCCGTTGATCTAGAGGCCACAACCGATATTTCCAATGTCGAGCAATTCAAGGAGCTCGTGGTGCGCGAGGACGATGGGATCATCGTCCGGCTGAAGGACGTAGCGCGCTTGGAGCTTGGTGCTGAGGATTACGAATCGAGCGCTTGGTATAACGGCAATACTGCAATGTTTATTGGCGTTAACCCAACGCCAGGCTCGAATCCTTTAACGGTCGCCAATCTGGTTCACGAAGAGCTGCCCAAGATTCAGCAGCAGATGCCAAGCGGCCTCAGTGTTTTTATCCCCTACGACGCCAGCGAATACATTCGCGAATCGATCAAGGAAGTATTCAAAACCCTGGCCGAGGCCGGCCTGATTGTACTTGGCGTGATCCTTCTGTCCCTGGGCTCGATCCGGGCCGCCTTGATCCCGGCCGTGGCGCTCCCGCTGTCATTGGTCGGCGGCGCCTTTTTGATGTTGCTGATGGGGTTCTCCATCAACCTGCTGACGCTCTTGGCGCTGGTACTTTCAATTGGATTGGTGGTCGATGACGCGATAGTGATCGCCGAGAACATCCACCGACACATTGAAAAAGGGCGCCCGCGTTTGGAAGCGGCGCTAGTGGGGGCCAGACAACTGCAGCTACCGATCATCGCGATGACGACTACCTTGATCGCCGTCTACGCACCAATCGGGTTTATGGGTGGCTTGGTTGGAACGCTTTTCACCGAATTCGCGTTTGCTTTAGCAGGTGCGGTATTGGTTTCGGGAGTCGTCGCTTTAACGCTCTCGCCGATGCTTTGCTCGAAAGTCTTTAAAGAAGGAGAGCCCGGGCGCCTCGAGCGATTGGTGGGCCACTTTTTTGAGCGCTTGAGCGATTTATATCTCGTGGTTTTGCGCAAGTGTTTGGATTTCTACCAGGTCCTCATTGTGTTCGGGCTTGCCGTGCTTGTCGCGATTTATTTTTTATTCTTGATGATCCCGTCGGAGCTGGCGCCGGTGGAGGATCAGAGCTTTATTTACTTTCAGGCACGAGCGCCGCAAACCGCGACCGTCGAGTATGACCAGGAGCATGCTCGGGGGATGATTAAAATTCTCGAGACAATCCCCGAGTATGAACGGAGTTTCGCGATTCTCGGTTTTCGCAACGCGCGCAATATTGTGTTTGGGGGCTTTCGCATTTTCCCCACCGATCAACGCGAACGGGCGCAATGGGACGTTCAACAGGAAGCACAGGGTAAGTTGTTTGGGGTCCCCGGATTTCAGGTCACGACGTTCCCGCGCGATACGTTGCCCAAACCGGGGCGCGGGTTACCGATTGAGATAGTGCTTATTTCGCCGCTGGATTTTGACGAGCTCGATGTCGTGGCAGATGAGATGCTGGAGGTGGCCTCGTCGAGCGGTCATTTCGCGTTCATTCGAAAATCGGTTGAGTTCAGTCGCCCCAAGGACACTATCAATATCGACCGGGACCGCGCCGGGGCGCTCGGGATCCGCATGCAGGAATTGGGGCGCGACCTTTCAACTTTGCTAGGCGGCAATCACGTGAACTGGTTTAACCTCGAAGGGCGCAGCTACAAAGTGATCCCTCAGGTTGAGCGCCGCTATCGCGAGAATAACCAAATGCTTGAGGAGTACTACGTGCGCACGAGTAGCGGTGCGCTGGTGCCACTATCGACGGTGGTTAGCTTTGAGCGCACAGTGGAGCCGAGCGAGCGGGTCCAGTTCCAACAGCTTAATGCCGTCATCCTCGAAGGCGTGCCGGCGCCCACGAGCACCGAGGGTGATGCGATTGCGTTCATGGAGGAAACCGCGATGCAGTTGCTGCCGCGTGGTTTCACCGTTGATTACGCAGGCAAGACCCGCCAATTCAAGCAACAAAGTAATGCTTTGGTTGCGACGTTTTTCATCGCCTTGGTGATCATTTATCTGGTGCTCGCCGCACAGTTCGAGAGCTGGCGGGATCCGGTGATCATTCTCATGTCCGTGCCAATGTCGATCGCAGGTGCCCTGGTGTTCCTGGCGCTTGGCTTCGCGACCTCCAATATTTATACCCAAGTGGGCTTGATTACCCTGATTGGTTTGATCACCAAAAACGGGATTTTAATTGTCGAGTTCGCCAACCAGTGCCAGATCGTCAGGGGCTTGACTAAGCGCGAGGCGGTGGAGGAGGCCGCGCGGATCAGGTTGCGCCCCATACTGATGACCACCGTCGCCATGATCGTTGCGATGATCCCGCTGCTCACCGCTGTTGGTCCAGGGGCGGTCAGTCGGTTTCATATTGGTTTGGTGATCGCGACCGGCCTTGGGATCGGTACCCTTTTCACGCTCGTCATTGTTCCCGCTTTTTATCTTTTACTCGCGCGCGATCACAGCCATGATCTGATCGAGCAAGCGGCCGGCGATGTCGATGATCCGGAGGCGATATCGCCCGCATAAGCTAGGCCGAGCTCATGGCCCAGGACTCCTAATTTGTGTATCCTACGCGCCCTTCGCAGGTACTGCTCCGTGAATGTACCGGCGATTCGGCAGGCGCGTAGCTCAGTTGGTTAGAGCACCACCTTGACATGGTGGGGGTCGTTGGTTCGAATCCAATCGCGCCTACCAATCCTTCAGTTCCACGAGCGAAGACCGATACTGAGTGTCGACTCAAACGGTCAGAGCAAAGACTCGATGGCCCCTCGTATCGGCCACGGAGAATGACATGCCAACAATTACACTACCCGACGATTCCCAAAAAGTATTTGATGCACCGGTAACCGTACACGAGGTGGCGCAGTCAATTGGTCCGGGGCTCGCCAAAGCCGCACTAGCCGGTCGAGTTGATGGAACATTGGTCGATACTTCACACGCAATTAGCGTTGATTGCGAACTCTCAATTATCACCGCAAAAGACGATGAAGGGCTTGAGGTTATTCGCCACAGCACCGCGCACCTTCTTGCGCAGGCGGTCAAAGATCTTTTCCCCGATGCGCAAGTGACCATTGGGCCTGTCATCGACGATGGCTTCTATTACGACTTCGCTTTCGAGCGGAGCTTCTCGCCTGAGGATCTGGAAGCCATCGAGAAAAAGATGGCTGAACTTGCAAAGGCCGATTTTGAGGTGGCGCGCGAGTTGATGCCACGCGACGCGGCAGTGCAATTCTTCCGTGATATGGGTGAGACCTACAAAGCCGAGATCATTGCTTCCATCCCATCTGAGGAAGATATTTCTCTCTACCGGCAAGGCGACTTTGTTGATCTTTGTCGCGGACCGCATGTCCCAAGAACCGGGGTACTCGGCGCGTTTAAGCTCACCAAGTTGGCGGGTGCCTACTGGCGTGGAGACTCGAACAACGAAATGTTGCAGCGGGTCTACGGCACCGCCTGGGGCGACAAGAAAGCGCTCAAAGCATACTTAAAACGCCTGGAAGAAGCCGAAAAACGTGACCATCGCAAACTCGGTAAACAACTCGATTTATTCCATTTTCAGGAAGAAGCGCCCGGCATGGTGTTCTGGCACGAAAAGGGTTGGAGCCTGTATCAACAAGTCGAGGCGTACATTCGCGAGGTTTGCTACGCCGACTATCGGGAGGTCCACACCCCACAGGTGCTTGATCGCAGTTTGTGGGAGCGCTCGGGACATTGGGACAAATTTCACGACATGATTTTTGCGACCCAGGCCGAAGATCGCGAATACGCGATCAAGCCGATGAACTGTCCGGGCCATATTCAGATCTTCAACAATGCCTTGCGGAGTTATCGCGAGTTGCCTTTTAGGATCGGAGAATTCGGGATTGTTCATCGCAATGAACCGTCCGGAACACTGCACGGTCTGTTACGCGCGCGGCGCTTTACCCAGGACGACGCCCACATCTTCTGCACCGAGGAGCAGCTCCAAGAAGAGGTCGCGACGCTTATCGACATGACTTTCCAGGTCTATCGCGACTTTGGCTTCGACGAAATCGAGGTCGCATTATCGCTGCGGCCGGAGCAGCGGGTCGGCGCTGATTCCCTGTGGGACAAAGCCGAAGCCTCGCTTGAAAAGGCACTCAACGCGAAAGGCTTGGACTTTGTGGTACAACCTGGCGAAGGCGCCTTTTACGGACCGAAGATCGAATTCACGTTGCGCGACTGCATTGGCCGAACCTGGCAATGCGGTACGGTTCAGGTCGATTTTTCGATGCCCGAGCGCCTCGGCGCCAAATATGTGGCTGAAAATGGCGACCGTGTGGTTCCTGTGATGGTCCATCGAGCGATACTGGGCTCGCTGGAACGCTTCATCGGTATCTTGATTGAACAGCACGCCGGGCGCTTACCGTTATGGCTGGCGCCGCAGCAAGCTTCGGTGTTGAGCATCACCGACCGCTCCGCAGAATATGCAAATGAGGTGATGGAATCCTTGAAAAATCAAGGGTTCCGGACCGCTGCAGACTTGAGAAACGAGAAAATCGGCCTTAAGATCCGCGAGCACACCTTGCAACGCATCCCTTATTTGCTCGTGGTCGGCGACCGCGAGGTCGAAAATCAAACCGTCGCAGTGCGTATTGGCACCGGCGAAGACGCCGGAACGATGCCGCTCGCGGATGTGATAACGATGCTCAATGGTGAGCTTAACCGTAAAAGTTTGGAGGATTAGGGTATCGCTGGAGCCAAAAAGAACCGTGTAAACGGAGCCATAGACTGTCCCGCAGTTCGTTTGATCGGCGCTGACGGAGATAACTTAGGAGTAATGGACACCGAAAATGCACGGCGCGAAGCGGAAGCCGCTTCGTTAGACCTGGTAGAAATTGTTCCTGCTGCAGATCCGCCCGTATGCCGATTGATGGATTTCGGCAAATTTTTGTTCGACGAGAACAAGAAGAAGCAAGCGGCGAAGAAAAAGCAGAAGCAAATTCAAGTCAAAGAAATCAAATTTCGCCCGGGCACTGATGAGGGTGACTATCAAGTCAAACTCAAGAATCTGCGTCGCTTCCTAGAGGGGGGTGACAAGGTCAAGGTTACGCTCAGGTTCCGCGGCCGCGAGATGGCGCACCAAGAACTTGGGGCCGATATGCTCAAGCGGGTGGAAGGCGATCTGGAAGAGCTTGGCAGCGTTGAGCAATACCCTAAACTCGAAGGACGACAAATGGTGATGGTGATCGCGCCCAAGCGTTAGTGAACCGATCCCGGACAGGAACGAAGATGCCTAAAATCAAAACCAACCGTGGCGCAGCGAAACGCTTTGCAAAAACCGGCAGTGGGCGAATCAAACGCCGTCAGTCGTTTAAGAATCATATTCTGACCAAGAAGAGCCCCAAGCGGAAACGACAACTCCGTGGCAATACGCTGTTAGCGCACGCAGACGAAGCTGCCGTGCGCCAAATGGTGCCCGGCATATAGAGAGAGTTCGAAGGAAGCACCATGCCCAGAGTCAAGCGCGGCGTTCAAGCGCACGCACGTCATAAGAAGGTCATTGCCCAAGCGAAGGGTTATCAAGGCCGCCGGAAAAACGTTTATCGGGTTGCCAAGCAAGCCGTTACCAAGGCAGCCCAATACGCGTATCGCGACCGTCGTCAACGCAAGCGCCAATTCCGAGCGTTGTGGATTGTGCGCATCAACGCGGCGGCGCGCGAGCAGGGCTTGAGCTACTCGCGTTTCATGAACGGTCTTGCCAAAGCAGGGATCGCGATCGATCGCAAAATATTAGCTGACATGGCGGTGAACGATCCCGCCGGGTTTGCCGCTGTGGCAGAACAATCGAAAGCGGCGCTCGCGGCTTAAGCGCAATACCCAAACTCATTTCTTAGTCGGCCACCCGACCGGGCGCCCATGGACCATATCAACGCCATCGTTCATGAGGCCGAAAGCGCCATTGACAGCAGCGATGGCCTTGAGGCGTTGGATGCAGCCCGGGTCAAATATCTTGGCAAGAAGGGCGTACTGACAGCCGAGCTCAAGTCGCTAGGCAAGTTGCCAGCGGAGCAGCGCCGCGATGCCGGGCAGGCCATCAACAAAGCTAAAGAAGTTGTTTCGGACTTCATCGAAGCACGGCGCAAAGTCCTTGAGTCTGAGCAGCTCGCTCGAACGTTAGCCGCGAGCACGGTGGATGTAACGCTTCCCGGCCGCGGTTCGGGGGGCGGTACCTTGCATCCCATTACCCATGCATTGAACCGGATCATCGAGATCTTTGCATCGGTTGGTTTTCACCCGGTATCCGGTCCTGAAGTCGAGGACGACCATCATAATTTCGAGGCGCTTAATATCCCGCCGCATCATCCCGCGCGCGCCATGCATGACACTTTTTATTTTGGAGATGGACGCTTATTGAGAACCCATACCTCGCCGGTACAGGTACGGGTTATGGAGAAGCACCCGCCACCGCTGAGAATTATCGCGCCGGGCAGGGTATATCGCTGCGACTACGACCAAACTCACTCACCGATGTTCCACCAGGTCGAAGGCCTGTTAGTGGACGAGAATGTGTCGATGGCCGATTTGAAGGGCGTGCTAGAGGGATTTTTGCGCGCTTTCTTTGCCACGCCTGATCTGGAAATGCGCTTTCGACCTTCCTACTTCCCCTTTACCGAACCCTCGATGGAAGTCGACATCAGATTGCCCTCCGAGCATGGGATTTCTGGATGGCTGGAGGTAATTGGTTGCGGCATGGTCCACCCCAATGTGCTGAGCAACGTCGGCATTGATAACGATCGCTATAACGGCTTCGCCTTTGGCCTGGGCGTGGAGCGCATGGCGATGCTCCGCTACGGTGTCTCCGATTTGCGTTTGTTTTTCGAAAACGATGTCGACTTCCTTAACCAGTTCGCGTGATGTAGGCCGCGAGCGATGAAAGTCAGTGAACAATGGCTTAAGGAATGGACCGATCCGGGTCTAACGAGCGAAGCAATCGCCGAGCGCTTGACGATCGCCGGCCTCGAAGTCGATGCTGTGCTGCCGGCGGCGCCCGATCTTGGGCAAATCATGGTTGCCGAGGTGCTGGAACGCGAACCGCACCCAAAGAGTGATCGCTTATCGTTGTGCAAGGTCGTTGCCGGAGGCGAGCCCATCCAGGTGGTTTGCGGTGCGCCGAATGTCCGTGCGGGCATGAAAGCTGTTTACATCCCCACCGGCGCAGTCTTGCCTAGTGGCCAGGAAATTAGCGCCGCTGAAATTCGTGGGGTCGAGTCGTTTGGCATGCTGTGTTCCGAGGTAGAGCTCGAGCTCGGCGACGATGGGGACGGCATCATTGAGTTGCCGGGTGACGCGCCGGTTGGCCAGTCGCTTGCCGATTATCTGGCGCTCGATGACTTCATTTTCGATATCGATCTAACGCCCAATCGCGGCGACTGCTTCTCTATGGTTGGGGTTGCCCGCGACTTATCGGCCATGGTGGACAGCCCCCTAAAAGCGATTAACGTTCCACGCGTGGCACCCGCAATTGAAGACAGCTTCGACATCAAGCTTTCATCTGCGCAGGCGTGTCCCCGCTATGCCGGTCGTATTATTCGCGGTATCGATCCCAATGCCAGCACGCCGGTTTGGATGCGCGAGCGCTTGCGGCGCGCGGGTGTTCGCCCAATAAGCCCGCTGGTCGATGTCACCAACTATGTGATGCTCGAATTAGGGCAGCCCATGCACGCTTTTGACTTCGCCAAGCTCACTGGCGGAATTGAAGTTCGCGACGCCCGCGACGGTGAGTCGCTGGAGTTGCTCGATGGTAAAACGGTGGAGCTCACGAGCGGCCATCTGGTCATTGCCGATCATCAACGAGCGGTCGCTTTGGCCGGTGTGATGGGCGGCGCTGGGAGCGCCGTTGGTGATACAACCGTCGACGTATTTTTGGAAAGCGCCTTCTTTGCGCCATTGCGATTGGCGGGTGTCGCGCGCGCTTTCAAGCTGCATACTGACGCGGCGACGCGATTTGAGCGTGGCGTTGACTGGCGAGGCCAGGTCCGCGGGATTGAGCGCGCCACCCAGTTGGTAATCGATATTTGTGGTGGTTCGCCAGGACCGGTGCTTGAAGCAGTGAGTGAAGTTTCTTTGCCCGACAAGGCCGAAGTCCTATTCGACCCTGCCGCGCCTTCTCGATTGTTGGGTAAAACGATCACAGAAGAAGCGATTGAGAGCGCCCTGGTGCGTTTGCAGTTCGAGATTTCGAAAGATGGTCCTCACGCGTGGCGGGTGACCGCGCCATCACATCGGTTCGACATCGCCATTGAAGCGGATCTGATTGAGGAAATCGCGCGCATCGAGGGTTACGACACCATCCCCTCTAACGCGCTCACCATTGAAGTCAGTCCGAGTACACCTGCGCCAAACGACGGACTCGAAACCGTGCTCCGCCACGGTATGGTTTCTCTCGGGTATCAGGAGGTCATTAACTACAGCTTCATCGACCCACAACTAGGCGCACGGTTTAACGAAAGTGACGGCACCTTGCCTTTGGCAAATCCAATTTCCTTGGAAATGTCCCAAATGCGACGTTCTTTGTGGCCAGGACTCCTGCAAAGCGCGATCCGTAACCTGAACCGCCAGCATGCGCGCTTGCGATTGGCCGAGATTGGCGCCGTCTTTCACGCTGAAGAAGAGGAAAAGAGCCGGTTCGCCGGGCTCATGTGCGGGCCGACCGCCGGAAAACAATGGGGGGAAGACGAGCGCCAGAGCGACTTCTTCGACCTCAAGCATGATGTGGAGCGAATATTGGCGCTATTGGGTTATGAAGACGTGTCCTATGGGCCGATCGAAGACCCAGCGCTTCATCCCGGGCAAGCTGCCGGCATTTTTGTGGCAGAGCAGCAATTTGGTAAATTCGGAATGTTGCACCCCGAGTTGCAACGGGATTTTGATCTGGAAATTCCGATTTTTCTCTTTGAATTTGAAACGGATAAGCTCGAAGTTACTGATTTAAAAAGATATCTTCCCCTTTCGAAGTTTCCTGCGGTGAGTCGTGATCTGAACGTGGTGGTCGACGAAACGGTCAGCGCCGAGCGCTGCTTGGCGGTAGCCAGGGAAGCCGGTGGGGAGCTTCTCAAAGACCTGCAGTTATTTAGCGTGTATCGTGGCCAAGGCATTGATTCAGACAAAAAAAGTCTTACATTGGGCTTGATTTTTCAAGCACTTTCTAGCACGCTTACTGATGTCGAAGTCGATGAAGCGGTTTCACGAGTCCTCGCCAGACTCCAAGACCGTGTGGGGGCAAGCCTGAGGGTTTAGTAAATGGCTCTGACAAAAGCGGACATGGCCGAAAGGCTCTTCGAAGATCTTGGTCTCAACAAGCGTGAGGCGAAAGAGCTTGTGGAAGAGTTTTTTGAAGAAATCCGTGCCTCCTTGGAATCCGGTCAACAAGTGAAGCTCTCCGGTTTCGGCAACTTTGATCTCCGCGACAAAAACCAACGGCCGGGAAGAAATCCTAAAACTGGGGAAGAAATTCCGATCAGCGCTCGACGCGTCGTAACTTTTCGACCAGGCCAAAAACTGAAAGCCCGAGTGGAAGCTTATGCTGGAAGCATCGAACAACAATGAGCTACCCGCTATCCCTGGGAAGCGGTACTTCACAATTGGAGAAGTCAGCGATCTCTGCGCGGTAAAACCGCACGTGCTTCGCTACTGGGAACAGGAATTCCCGCAGCTCAAACCGATTAAACGCCGCGGCAACCGGCGTTATTACCAACGGCAAGACGTGATCTTAATCCGTCAGATCCGCAGCCTGCTCTACGAGCACGGTTTTACCATTGGCGGCGCGCGCCAGAAGCTATCTGGTGATGAGGTCAAGGCCGATTCCAGCATGAGCCAGCAGATCGTGCGGCAACTACGAGTCGAACTCGAAGAAGTTCTGGATATCCTGCGGCGCTAAAGCGCCCATCATTATCGAGACGGCGCCTTCGTCGCCATCGTACAATCTATATCAGTGAACTGCCGCGGGTCAGCGGCAGTTTAGTATCCGAATTCGGTCGGGGCGTGGCGCAGTCTGGTAGCGCACTGCAATGGGGTTGCAGGGGTCGGAGGTTCGAATCCTCTCGCCCCGACCAATTTTCGCGGAAAAAAATCGCACTCTCACAAAGGGTGAGGGCGATTTTTTGAATGGCGATAATTGGGTCGCTGAACAATGGAACCGTATCGAGGTTCACAAAATCGGCAGGAATCCGATTTTGAATGGCGCGTAGCGCTGGCCCGTAAGGGCGAGTCACACGGAGGTGACGAGTAAATCTTTCGCCCCGACCACTTTTCACTTTGTAGATGCCGCGCTAACTGAGATGAGTGCGACTTTTTTGCCCGATGGAATAGCGGGCACCAAGGCTGCGATAGAGGTTTATACAGCAGCGGCATGCCGATTTTGAACGACGCCATCCGCGAGCACTACGGGTGGTGTTTTTTTGTCGAGTGAGCGGCAATATCGGGGGTGCTTATTTCACGTGAAACGAACCCTCAATAAAGAATGTGCTCGCCTTTCAATTTATCAGAGCGGGCCGGCCGCCGCCTTCAAGTGTGGGTTGAGACTTCATAGCAATGAGCCATGCCGCCCGCGAGGCCTGCAAACGATAGCTTCGCATCTCCGATCGACCCATTTGCTACAATGCATCGTGCTAGTGTTTTGGTGATGCCGATGGCGAGCAAATCCCCGCCACCGATTAGGGTATTTTTATTTCTTACCGCCTTGATGCTCGGCTGCAGCGGCGATAGGGATCCTCGTCAATTATTCGTCGAGGGCGAGTTCGATCGGTCATTTTCAGCCTTTGAAGTTCTTGCCGATAAGGGGGATATCGAGGCCGCAAACTACTTGGGAATGCACTATTACTTGGGATTCGGCACAGAGAAGGATTTCATCAAGGCCGCAGCTTGGTTCCACCGCGCCGCACTCTTGTCGCAGGCCAACGCGCAGCAAAACTTAGGCGTTTTGTACTTGCGTGGCTGGGGCGTTGAGCAAGATCTGATGCGGGCCTATGGATGGCTATTCAAGTCGTATCAGTTGGGGAACCAATCGGCGCTCCCGTACTTGCAAGTAATGTCTGATCAAATAACGCCAAACCATACCTTGAAAGCGCGCGAGTGGGTGGACGAACAAATTTCGCTCGGTAGCGCGGCCGAACTCTAACCAGCGCGGAGCAAAACTATGTGTGGGATTGTCGGAGCAATTGCCCAACGGGACGTGGCGCCGATCCTTCTCGAAGGTTTACGCCGGCTCGAATACCGAGGTTATGATTCGGCGGGTTTGGCGGTGGTTCCCGATCCGTCAAACATCAGGCGTTTACGAGTCCAGGGTAAGGTTCAAGGGCTGAGTGATGCTTTGGACACCGATCCTCATCCGGGTGGTCTTGGCATCGCGCATACTCGTTGGGCGACCCACGGAGAACCTTCAGAGCGCAACGCCCATCCGCACGTGTGCCGTGATCAAGTGGCGCTTGTCCATAACGGTATTATCGAGAACCACGAGGAGCTGCGAGCAAAGCAGATCGCCGCTGGTCATCAGTTCGGCTCGGAAACCGACACCGAAGTCGTGGTCAACGCCATTCACGATCATCTTAGCGATACCGGGAATTTGCTCAGTGCCGTGCAACGAGCGACGGCCGAGCTAGAGGGCGCGTACGCGCTGGGTGTTATCGCAAAGTCGAGCCCAGAAAATTTGGTGGTTGCTCGTCGGGGTAGCCCGCTAGTCATCGGCTTAGGAATCGGCGAAAACTTTGTTGCCTCCGATGTTTTCGCATTATTGCCGGTGACCCAAAGGTTTATTTTCCTCGAGGAAGGCGATGTTGCCGAAGTCACCCGGGACGGGGTGACGATTCTCGATGAGAACGGCGAGAAAGTTTCGCGGCCTGAGTCAGTGTCCGAGTTGAACGCTGAGGCGGCGGAGAAATCCGGATACCGGCATTTCATGCTGAAGGAAATTTTCATGCAGCCGGTCGCCGTGCAGGATACGCTGGCCGGACGGATCGAAAACGGCGGCGTCCCAGATGCCGTCTTTGGTGATGAAGCCAGTGAAATTTTTGACCAGATACAAGGGGTCACCATTGTCGCCTGCGGGACGAGCTATCACGCGGGTTTGATTGCCCGCTACTGGCTGGAGGGTTTGGCGGGGATCCCCTGTGATGTCGAAGTTGCCAGTGAGTTTCGCTACCGCGACCACGCGGTAAGCGAAAATCGTTTATTTGTGACGATTTCCCAATCGGGTGAAACGGCGGATACCCTAGCCGCGCTCAGAGTCGCAAAAGAAAAAGGATTTGCGCACTCCCTATCGATTTGTAATGTCCCCGAGAGCTCCCTGACCCGAGAATCTGAATTAGTGCTAATGACTCGCGCTGGCCCTGAGATTGGGGTGGCCTCGACGAAGGCCTTCACCACACAGCTTGTGGGCCTGATGCTTTTGGTGATCGCGCTGGGTAAACGTAAGGCGGTGGATGCCGAGCTCGAGGGTGAGCTGGTTCGCCAATTGGAGAGCCTGCCGGGCAAGATCAACGGGCTTCTGGAACTGAACGAACGTATTGCACAACTTTCCGAGCGATTTATTCAAAAGGAACATGCGCTTTATCTAGGGCGTGGTTCGATGTATCCCGTGGCCATGGAGGGCGCATTAAAACTCAAAGAAATCTCCTATATTCATGCCGAGGCGTATCCGGCCGGCGAGCTTAAGCATGGACCGCTTGCTTTGGTCGACGAAGCGATGCCGGTGATCGCGGTGGCGCCAAATAATGAGTTGGTCGAGAAACTTAAATCCAATCTCGAAGAAGTACGTGCGCGCGGGGGTGAGCTTTATCTATTTGCCGATAACAAGGTTGATGTTGGCCGTGCCGAAATTCAGACGCTAAATGTGACTTCGGTGGAAGATCCCATCGCCCCAATTGCTTACACTGTACCGCTACAATTATTCGCATATCACGTTGCCGTTCTTAAGGGCGCGGATGTGGATCAGCCTAGGAATTTGGCCAAGTCTGTCACGGTTGAATAGCCTAGCTGGCACAACGCAGGCGGTGACGTTAGAGGTTTAGGCATGGCATTTTCAGACGTGGTCGATGTCATGGAGGGTCGCGTGCTCGTCGTCGATGACGACGTCGACATGTTGAACCTCCTTTCGAACTGGCTATCGGGCGCCGGATTTGAGGCGCACACAGCTTCCGCGGGCGCAGAGGCGTTGAGCTCGATAAGCCAAGATCGACCCGATATTGTCGTCACCGATCTCTTCATGGAGGGCATGGATGGCCTTGAACTCGTCAGCGAGATTCATCGGGCCAACCCGCTCATGCCGGTGATTATGTTGAGCGGCCAGGCCAATATTCCCGACGCCGTGCGAGCGACCCATTTGGGCACTGCGGCGTTTTTGACCAAGCCGGTCGCCAAAGACGCGTTCTTGACCGAAGTTCAGCGACATATCCATCCGAGCGCGGGGACTTCTACGGACGGTTCGTTTGGGAAAAATTTAGTCTTCCAAAGTAGCGAAATGGCTGAACTGACCGAGCAGGCGATGCTGGTTGCCCAGGGTGATATTACGGTTTTTATTCATGGCGAAACTGGCACGGGCAAAGAGGTCTTGGCGCGCGCCATCCACGACGCAAGCCCGCGCAGCGGCCATCCTTTCATCGGTGTGAATTGCGGCGCGATTCCCGAGCAGTTATTGGAATCAGAGCTATTTGGTCATGAAAAAGGTGCCTTTACAGGTGCGAATACCAAACACGAGGGTTTATTTCTCGCCGCCGATGGCGGCACTCTATTTCTCGATGAAATTGGCGACATGCCGTTGGGGTTGCAGGTCAAATTGCTTCGAGTACTTCAAGATTTTGAAGTAAGGCCGGTGGGATCGGTCCGCAGCGTGCCGATCAATGTGCGCATTGTATCGGCGACTCATAACAACTTAGAGCAACTGGTTGAAGCAGGGGAGTTCAGGGAAGATTTGTACTATCGCCTAAACGTGGTGCCATTAACCATGCCGCGCCTCGCCCAGCGGCCTGAAGACATCCCATTGCTCGCCGAGCATTTCCTTACAGAATTGGCTGAGCGCGCAAAAGCAAAAAAGAAACGCTTCGCGCCTGAGGCGATTTCCTATCTGGCTGCCGCACAGTGGCCGGGAAATATTCGGCAGTTGCGCAACGTCGTTGAGCTTTGCCTGACCCTGACGAAGGGCGACATTATTCCCCTGTCCATGGTGAAAACGGCGTTGCGCGATAAACCCGCGCAGATGAAGACGCCGAAGGATGCAAAGGCGGATTTTGAGAAGAATTACTTGGAGAGCGTTCTAAAGATCACCAACGGTAATGTCGCTAACGCGGCAAAGATTGCGGGAAGAAATCGCACCGAGTTTTATAAACTCTTGAATGCTTATGAATTGGATGCAGCGTCGTTTCGCGCACCAAAGGATGATAATTAATTCGCCGGGGTCGCGTTATGAGTGATCAAGAAAAAATTGTGGTGCAAATTGATCCGGATATCATCGAACTCATTCCGGGTTTTCTCGACAACCGGAAAAACGACGTTACGCGCATCCGCGATTTGTTGGCGGCGAAGGATTTCGCTCAAATCAAGTTGCTCGGCCACAGCATGAAGGGCGCCGGCGGTGGTTACGGATTTGATGAAATCACCAGCATTGGCGCTGTCATCGAAAGTGCTGCGGACGCCGAAGACTCGGGCGGAATTTCCGACGGCGCTGACCGCCTCGAGAAATATCTCTCCCAAATCGAAGTGGTCGCCGAACAATAGCCAGGCGGGCGACGCCAGGGAGCAGCTTATGAGCGCCGTGAAGCACCCGTCTGCCGCATTACTTTACTTCGTGGCTGGTGCGCTCGGGATCTCGTTTTCGGTGGTATTGATCATGCTCGCGTGGGACAACGCGTTAGAAAGCGAAACTCGCCAATTCGCCTACGACGCTGTCTCGCTTGATGATGCAGTCGCGAGCAATGTCCCGAATGCTTATTCAATTATTGAAACGCTTTCGGGATTCGCGCCAACCAGCGCCACTGCACGCGAGCGATTTTCCAAAATCGCCGATCAAACGCTGGAAAAATTCAGCTATATCTCCGCGCTCGGCTATCTTGATGTCACTGATGGTGAGCAACCGCAACTTCGCATGGTCGCCAAACGCGATTACCTAGAGGATTCAGCGATCGAACAATGGCGGCTGCTGTCGCCTCGCTTTATCGCCGAGTTGTATGAACAACCCCGCGCGGTTTTACCGAAGCATTTCGAAGATTTAGGGAATCGCCATCTGGCGCTCATGAAGGGTGTCGAAACCGAGGATGGTTCGCGTGGCGTGATGGTGTTGGCGTTGAACACCGCGACCATCATCGGCACGCGGATGGTCGATCCCAGCCTCGCGGTACAGCTCTACTCAGAATCGCCAGGACTCACAGGGCGGCGGATCGTTTACGCCTCGCAACCGGGCGAGAGCGACGCGTGGACGGTGAAAAACCTCTCGGAGACCTCGGTTGTGCAATTTGAACGTTTTTCGATTCGGCTGATCGTCAACAAGGGACTGCGATGGAGCGAAATCGACAAGGACCTGCTGTTCGTAGCGATGTTCTTAGGCCTTGGGGTGACACTGCTTCTGATTGCCTTGGCGCGCGCCAAGGAGATCCAGTCGCGAGAGCTTGAGGCGCGAAACCGCGTCATTGAAGAACAGGTCCATCAACAGACCAAAGAACTTGCGCAGGCGCGTGACCAAGCCGTTCAGGCATCGCTGGTCAAGTCAGAGTTCCTAGCAAGTATGAGTCACGAAATCCGCACACCGCTTAACGCGATTATCGGGATGGGCGAGCTACTCGGTGAGACCAAACTCGACGAGGAGCAGGACAACTACGTCGGGGTCTTCAAGAATGCCGGAGAAGCGTTGCTCAGTTTGGTCAACGATATCCTGGATCTATCGAAAATTGAGGCCGGTCAGTTATCTCTCGAAGCAATTGAATTCGACATCGTCAAGACCATAGAGCAAGCGACAGAAATCCATGCCCTGAAAGCCGATGCGAAGGCAATCGATTTGGTATCAACGGTCGGACTTGCAGTACCGAGTCGAGTTGTTGGTGATCCGGGGCGGTTGCGCCAGGTCATCCTCAACCTGATCGGCAATGCCATTAAGTTTACTGAGCAAGGGGAAATTGTGACTCGCGCCGAAGTAATCGACGCAGAGAAACATCGAAATCGCTTACGGATCAGCGTTAGCGATACGGGGATCGGTATCCCGGCGGATAAGCTTGAGTCGATCTTCGGATCGTTCACCCAAGTGGATTCATCAACGACCCGCAAATATGGCGGTACCGGCTTGGGTTTGGCGATTTCCAAGCACCTCGTCGAAATGATGAACGGCAATATTTGGGTGGAAAGTATCGTTGGTGAGGGTAGCCAATTCATCTTTGAAATCGATGTCGGGGCCGCCGAACCCCACGAGAGCGAGCTTCCGGAGCTTGGGTTGAATTCCGCATTAGTGCAGATAGAGGGCGCTGGATTGAGGGCTGCCCTGATTAGCGAACTGAAAATCTTGAAGCTTGACGCTTTGGGGGTCGCATCCGCTGTGGAGCTTGTCGAGCACCTTCAGGCCAAAAACTTCGACGTGGTAATTTGCGAGGGCAGCGGCGCACAAACCTTGGCGGCCAATGACTTGGAGGTGGATCGCTGGATCCTTGTCGGGCGTGCCAGCGATATTGGCGCGGATGTGGCACTCTCATCGCAGCGCCGCCCCGCAGCCCATTTACTCAAACCGTTAAAACGCGAAGCCCTGCGAACCGCGCTGCAATCGAAACCGGCCCAGGTGGAACAACAGGCGCAGAGCGACACCGGTGCGCCGGCTGCTGAAGGTCGGCGGCTGCTTTTGGTCGAGGATAATCCAGATAATCGAATGTTGATAAGGGCGTACCTTAAGAAAGAGCCTTACGTGATTGTTGAGGCAGAGAATGGCGAGGAAGCGATTGCCGAATTTCAGCAGCAGGATTTCGCCCTAGTGCTGATGGACGTGCAAATGCCGGTGATGGATGGTTATACCGCCACCCAGGCGATCCGTGCCTGGGAGCAAGAACAAGGTCGAGATCCCACCCCGATCTTCGCTTTAACGGCCAATGCCGTGAAAGAAGATATTGAAAAAAGTCTCGCCGCCGGTTGCACCGCCCACCTCACCAAACCCATAAAAAAACAGGTCCTGCTCGACGCGCTCATCGAACGGATCTAGCCTGGCGCAACGCATCTGTCGTTTCTATCTGAGGGGCTGTCGCCGCCAGGAGACATCTCGTAGAATTCACCGCGCTACAGGCGCGCCGTCACAAGCGGCATCCATCGAACGAGCCGCAACCGCGGTTTGATTCAAACGTCTGATAAATATACAAAAATTGCGACTAGCCCACCCTTTCAGGCGGCCTTTATCCAATTATTAGCGTTCTGGCACAACGCTTGCAATCCTCGTACTGACCAATGGCACCAAAGCAGCCACAGCGAGTTGCGGTGCGATTGGGACACATCGGATAAGGGCAAGGAACAGAAGAAATGCTGCGGATTTTTCGACATTACATACCGCGTACGCTGGTATTGATGGGTTGCGCTGAGACACTAATTCTCTTCGTATCAATTTTCATCGGCACGATGCTCAACTCCGCGCCGCTGGCCGGCCCGGTTATCGATATCGCTCACACCGGCGCCATACCTCTTTGGATTCAAGCGTTGGTCTTCGTCGCCGCGATTGCTTTGGGGATGACCGCCATGGGTCTTTACCAGCGTGATCAGGAATCGGCACCGCGTTCGATCATTCTCCGCCTGCTGCTTTCCTTCGGTATCGGCTTTTTGATGATGGGCTCGGCTTATTTGGTATCCGCGGACCTGATTGTTGAAGTCAGTATCGTGTTTACAGCACTGCTTTGTTCATTCATAGGCATTGCCACTTGTCGCTTGATATGCCTGCCGAGCGTCGCGAAGGAGTCCGGCAACCGAGTGCTTGTAGTCGGTACTGGTGAGCGGGCCCGCCAAATTGAGCAACTCGCCCGAACCGCGCCCCGCAGCGGCTTAATTATCGTTGGCTTCGTCGATCTCGGAATCGACCAAGCCAGCGTGAATCCCGAACGCATCATAACCAACGTGACTAACCTCGCGGAGCTTACCGATCGCCTGGCCGTCAACGAAGTGGTTGTCGCGATTGACGACCGCCGCAAAGGTCTCCCGGTCAACGAATTTCTTGAATGCAAGATGAACGGTGTGCGTTTCGTCGAAACTGCTGAATTCTTCGAGAGGGAGCTTGGCAAAATCCGACTCGATTCGCTCCATCCCAGTAATTTGATCTTTGCCGACGGATTTACGCAGGCGGTGATCAGACTTGCCGAGAAACGAGCGGTCGATCTGTTTGCCAGCGTCGTGCTGCTGTTACTGACCGCGCCGGTGATGATCATCACGGCTTGCTGGGAGCACCGTTTGCGCGCAGTGGCGGGGGAGGAAGGGGGGTATTCA
>JBCCEV010000048.1:0-25376 GCA_039030125.1 Pseudomonadota bacterium
GCGCCAATCTGTCAGGGGCAACGATCGTCGATTACGCCAAAGGTCCAGTGATCGCGGTTGAATCACAAACCCCCAAAGTGATGCTGCAGATGTCGAAAGATGAGCGGTGGTGGGACAAAATCTACACCGACTATGACGACCTCAACGGTGACGGCGCACTCGATACCACCTACAACAACAGCATCAACTACTACGGCTACTTTGATCCTGACAAATGTTATGACTATGCCGTGGGCTCGTTTGGTGGACCGACCATCGAGTACTTCGAACCCGCCGCCTTTACCACCAATCATTACTGCGACACGGTCGCCGGTGAGTGGAGCGGCAACTTTCTGAACTGGGCGACGATGACGCGCATGGACGTGCTGAGAAAAATGCTCTATGGCGGCAAACGGCATGTCGATACCGCCACCGATACGGTCCTCGAACGCGCTTACTTACCAACCGATGCGCACAGCTTCGCCAAGTACTACAACGGCGACGATCTGGGTCAACTCACCCCGTTCAATTTTGTGCGCACGGACAACACCAACGGCGGCGATGGTGACGGCATTGATGATATCGACGAAGGTCTAACGCTTTGTAACACCTCGAACTGGCCGCTCAGCGGCTCAACCATTCAGTCAATCGCTTCCCAAGATGTGTTGGTCGAACCCCTGTTCCGGGCCGTCGCAGGAAACTTCCAACTGTGGTCTTCTAACGAGCGCTATCAATGCGAATGGGACAACACCCATGGGGTTAACCGCGGCACGAATGCCAACAACTCGTCCGCGTCTGGTATTTTTGCCGGTGACGACAGCCCCAATGAAATCAGCGACGGCCTGCAAACAGGCGGCTTCGGACCCGAGTTCAACGTATACGTACGCGCTTGTGTGCCGGGATTGGTCGCCGCGATCGGCGACCATGAAGATTGCCGCGACTATCCCAATGGCAATCAAAAACCCACCGGCGTCTTGCAAGAGTACGGTGAGGACGAGCAGCTTCACTTCGGACTCCTATCCGGGAGCTACGAGAAAAACATCTCAGGCGGTGTATTACGCAAGAGCGTTGGGGACTTAAGCGCTGAAATAAACTTTAGCACCGACGGCACCTTTACCGCTGATCCCGCCTCCACCGTACCCACCGTTGGCATCATTCGCAGTATCGACAAGTTCCGGGTGTTCGGCTATCGCTACGGCGACAACAGCGCCGGTGTGTATTTCGGCTCCCCCAGCGGCGATAACTGTGGCTTTCAGCTCGCGGGCATCACGGAAGGCGATTGCAACAGTTGGGGTAACCCGCTCTCGGAAATGTACGCCGAATCGGTTCGGTATTTTGCAGGACTCACCGAAACCCCGGCTTTCTCGAGCATAGACGACAATTTCATTCCCGGTCTCGACGAAGATGTCTTCAGTGATCCGCTTGATCCCAATAATTTCTGTGTTGGTCTCAACGTGCTGATGATGAACACCAGTTCACCCAGCTACGATACGGACAGCACAAGCGTGTTTACTGATGTTGGTGCCCCACCACCTAACATCCTCACCCAAGCGGTCGGCGACCTTGAAGGGATCACTGGCAATGATTTTTTCATCGGCAGCAACGGTGCGACGACCGATGAGCTATGCAACGCGAAAACCGTCAGCAATTTAGGAGATGCGTCCGGATTCTGTCCGGAGGACCCAACGCTCGAAAGCGGTTACCGCATCGCGGGCATGGCGCATTACTCACGGACGAACGATGTCCATCCCGGATTCGATGGCGAGCAGACCATTAACACGATCGCGCTGCAGTTCCCGACTGCGGTGCCGAAGATCGATATCCCGATCGGTCCGACAACAGCTAGCCAAACGATTAGATTCGTTCCTCAGCATCGACTAAATCTGCACGATCTCGCGGGACGCATCGTGGATTTTAGAGTAGTTCGTGCACATACCGAAATCGATGCTGCGCAAGTCGACCTCACGGGAACACCCGCATCAAATCAAAATTATGGTCGTCCGACCGTTTTGCTACCCAATCCGACAAATGGTACAGGCATTTACCATGGCAAGTTCTATATCGATTTTGAAGACTCGGGGTACGGTGCTGATTTCGACCAGGATTTATGGGGCATGCTCGATTACGTTGTAAATACTAATAACAACCCCGCTACTGTGAGCATCACGACCGACACGATTGCTGAATCAACGGCCCGTGAGCAACTATTCGGCTTCGTTTTAGAAGGCACGACCCAAGACGGTTTCCATAGCTATTCCGGAATTGAACGCGCACAGTTCGATGACCCCGATCCAACGATCATTGATTGCAACGATGACCCGACTTTGTTCGTCAATCAGTGTGAAATAGGGGATCCCGCGCGGACCGAAACGTTCATCGTTGGCGCAAGCGCTGCCAGCTTCCTGCCCGATCCACTGTTCTTGGCGGCTAAATACGGCGGCTTCGAGGACAGCAACGGTAATCTCATCCCGGATCTCGCGAGCGAGTGGGATCGCCTCGATGTGCTTGGCAACTCATGTGGGGCGCCACCGTGCGACGGGATCCCGGACAACTATGCTTCAAGCAATAACCCGGCAGCGATGGCGGCTGCACTGCGGATGCAGTTGAATCGGATCCTCTCAAACACCGCGGCGCAGGCTATCCTCGCTAATGAGGGTCATAGCCCGACACTCTCTGTACAAAACATTTATAGCCCAGTTCGCGTCGATGCTCTTGGCAACGAAGCGTCTTGGATGGGCGACCTACCCGCCTTATTTGTCGATGACGCCGGTCTGCTCCGCGAAGACGCTGATCAGGATGGGGCGCTCGACGGTTACAACGTTGACCATGTGGTCGAAACCTTCTACGACGACGTCGAGAACCGCCACCGGATCCGGCGGTACTTCAATGCTGATCCTTTGCTCTTCGACGGCGGGACGGCCATCGTTAATGAAGACGAGCTCGACTCGCTCGCTGGGATCTGGAACGCGCGCGAAAATCTCTCTGCGCTCACCAATGTCCTCGCGCAGCGCCCTTTCACCGCACCGAGCAACAACGGCCGGTACATCACGACGTGGCTCGACACCGATTACGACAATATTGTAGATCCCGGCGAGGTCGTACCATTTGATAGCACCACCTTTGATGGCACCAACTTCGGCTGGCTCGATCAGTTGAACGAAGCCAATGCCGATAAGCTGGTCGACTACGTCCGCGGCGAAGAACAACCCGGATTTCGCTCACGCGTCGTCGATTACAACAACGACGGTACGGCGGAAGTCATGCGCCTGGCGGATGCACCGAATGCCAAACCGGTGATCTTAGGCGCCCCCGCGGCCGAGCATCCGAGCGATCCCGACTACGCGCTATTCAAAACACAATATCAGAACCGCCGCTCGGTAACCCTGCTCGGCACCAATGACGGTCAGATCCGCGCCTTCAATAACGGCTTCTACGATCCTCTCACGAAAAGCTTTGCACTCAACCTTACCAGCGAAGTCACCCATCCGTTGGGGGGAGAGTTATGGTCTTACGTGCCGAAGAATCTGCTCGGCCATTTGCAGTGGCTAACCGATCCGAGCGCCGTTCACGTCCCGTTCGTGGACGCGAGCGTGCAAACGTTCGACGCCAAAATCTTCCTGCCTTCGCCAAAACATCCATTTGGTTGGGGCACCATCTTGGTCGCCACCATGGGTTTTGGTGGCGGTAACGATGCTAACGGCATCACCCTGGATACCGGTGCAGACGGGCCGGGTGGTGGCAATGACGTCGCTACAAAATCAGCGATAGTAATCCTCGATATCACTGATACCGAATCACCGCCAAACGTGTTGGCCGAATTGTCACCGCCCAACCTGCAATACACCACCAGCAAGCCGACCGTGGTCTCCCAGGTCGATCCCCTGGCGTTGTTGAACGAGTGGCACTTGGTGGTTGGCTCCGGGCCGACGGACTTGGATGGCGGTTCCAACCAAGACGCGCGGCTATTTGCTTATGACCTGGTGCAATTGGTCAATGGTGTACCCAGCCAAGTGAGTTCCGGCCCCTTCTTCAGTGGCCAGGCAATTATCGGCGGCGCTTTCAATCAACTGACCGGCGATCTCACCAGCATAGATGCCGACAACGATCTACGCAGCGAAGCAATTTATTTCGGCACGGCGGGCGACAGCGCTGGCATTGAAGGTTCCCTGCACCGCATGAGCATTGCCGAAGCGGCGACGCCGAGCGGTTGGGGCAACTCGTTTGAGTTGCTGTTGGCAGGCCAACCCATTGTGCAAAAACCGACGGCGGTGCTTAGAGACGGTAATGTCTGGGTGATCGCGAATACCGGCCGGGTTCTCGCAAGCCAGGATAAGGCAAGCGTCGCAACACAGTCGCTTTATGCCGTTATCGATCCGAATCCGTTGAACGATACTTTTTCCAGCTTTGGTCTCTCACCTGGCGGCTTGCTTGACCTGACCAACTCAATCGCATTCACCGACGAGACGGTCGATATTGATGGCGATTTAATCGTCGACACCACGCAAGGCGCATTGGCCGCCACGATCGTGAGTAGCGGCGGCTGGCGACGCGATCACCAGAGCAATGCTCTAGACCCCGCTGAGCGGGCGCTGGGTATGCCCAAACTGATCGGTGATGCGCTTATCGCCACCGCTTTTACGCCGGATTTGACGCTGTGTGGCATGAACGTCAATGGCGCCACGGAGCTTCTCGCCATCAATCTGTTGGCTGGGGTGCCGCCGACTGCCGCCGGCTATCTGGGCACTGAAGCTTGCGGCGGTGCCTGTCCCGGCGGCGTCGATATCTTGACCAGCAAAATCGCGCTCGGGGGCGGCGCATTATTGTGGCCACCCACGCGGCTGTTAGCAGAAATCGCAGATATCGCCCTACCGGCCTCACCAACAACCACGGTGCCGGCGACAAAAATCCCAATGCTTCCATTGATCGCCTTGCTAAGCTTGAGCGCGCTGCTACTTGGTTTCGCGCGTTCGATCAGTCTCTCCAGACCTTAATGCGCTAGCGGGGCGAAAGCAGCATCTCGCCGAGATCCGTGTCGATATCCACACTGAAGTTGCTCAAATAGTCGAGCCCTAACAAACCGTCGTAGCCGGACAACTCATCGAGGACAACGGCGCTTAGATCATAAACCGGTGCGCCCGCGAGTTCGACGGAGTAAAGCGTTACCGAATTGACGTTGAGCAGCCCGCCTGCCGTCGCGACTTGCGAACCACCATATTCGTTCAACTCCAGAAGTTCCGCGACCTCGCCCGATACCGCGGTCACGGAAGCACCTGTATCGACAATAAATTGCAGCGGCGTGCCGTTAACAAAAACCTCTGCCGATAAAATTCCACCGCTGCGCTGGATGGGAACGATCACCACCTCGTTAGCATCAGCGCGCGCATTGGCCTGATCGATGCGCTTAGCGAGTTTGCGGGCAAGGGTCGGATCCACCGCGATCGCTTGTTCAAAATTACCGAGCGCGGCGATGTACTCACCTTGTGAGAAGAATAATTCGCCGCGCCTTACAAAAAATTCAGAGAAATCAGGATCCAGGGTGATCGCGTCATTGAGGTGCGCTAAACGCTCAGTGTCATTGAGCAATTCATCGGCGATGACATCCAACACCAATTTTCGGTGAAGCTCGATCAAGCCATCACGTTTGCCGAGTAGCATCCAATAGCGCGCGCGTTCCAGCGCTTGCTCAGTACGATCTTCCCAGTAAAGCAAAGCAATTAATTTTTGCTCGCGCGGAAACTGTCGAGGCAGATAAGAATCCGCTTCGATCAGCATTTCGATCGCGTCATGAGATCCACCCTCCTGCTCCCACTGAGCGGCAAGCGCGACCAGCGACGCTTGCATCGGCTGCTCCAATTGCTCGCGCCAAAACACACCTTGCCCCGCCAATAATTCGCGGCCAAGCTCCACGGCACGAGAGAAATTCTTAGTCGCGAATGCCTCTCGGAAACGGACCAGCGCACCGTCAGCCGTGCTCTCAAAAAAGGCCTCGCGGAGCTCAAAAAGCGAATAGCGCCTTGCATCGCGGTCGCCCGCCAACAGGCGCTCGATGACGTCGATGTCGTAAGCGCGAGCCGTGCGCGAAACGCGGGGATCAACATACAGCAGACCGATCAATTGCTTGCTGGCCTCGTCAATTAGCGCAGACAGCGGATAACGATGATCGGCCGCCTTACCGGCCTCATAGCCAAGCGTGCCGTCGGCAAAGCGGAGCAGCGGTGAGTCGACGCTCACCGCTTGCGCGCCAGCAGGTGACAACGCTAAGCACTCCCGGCCAAAGGAGATACTGTCCTGCGGCACCTTTAGTGTTTCTATCTTTGATTCGAGCCCGCGTAGCTGAAGTGCCGCCAGGCCGATCTCTGGATCGATAGCGACGACCTCTTGGAGCGATAAGTGATCATAAGGCGCTTTGAGATCAACCGCCTGGGCACCATCAAGCTCGATCAAACGCACGATCGCAAGCTGCTGGGCCGGCAGCAACAGCGCTGTCGATGCTTCCTCGCCCTCGAAACTGGCGATTTCGGTATCCGCGACCAACACAGCTTCGGCATATTCAACAATGCCCTCATCGCTCGATGAAATCGCAGCGCCTGTGTCTTCGGCATTTGCCACGACCGCCGCTTCACCAGCGGTTCGCGCCACGGTGGCCTCGCGGATCACACTGCTTCTGAACTCCAGCATCACCAGTGCTCCCGCCGCCACACCAACGATGAAGGACAACAGCGCAATTGAGGCTTTTGACATCTAAACGCCCGGCAGGAAAGGGATCATCGACTTTCCATTCGTCTGCAACTACCCAATACCCCCATGATAATGGATAGACCCCAGCACGTAAGCCGGCGTGACTAATTCAAAACCACACCAAACGTATTTGCCATTGCCGCAGGTCCGCGTGCCTATTCGCCTTCGTCTTCGTCTTCGCCCCTCATCACGGCGTGATGCGTTTTCAGGCTTTCACCGGCAGACCATCCCGCGAGGCCCGCAATGAAGGCATAGAAAATCATGCAGACCCAATAAGTTAGGGGATCCTCGACTCGCATCACCCGGCCGTCACCAAGAACCACACCGTAGGCAAACCCGTAAAGAAAAACACCAAGCGCACTCCCGCACAGTGCCGCTGAGCAAAGCATCGCAAGCAGATTTTTAAACGCCTCCAAACCAATTCCGTGTACGCCCGGCCCATCGCCGCGCACGCAACATGAACGTTGTTGACTCCAACAACAATGCTTAACAGGACGCTTGATGCGCCTCAGGAAAATTTCCTGGCGTGGACTAGGAGAGAAGCGGGAAACGGGCGGCGTTTGCCGCCCGTTTGGGGGAGGTTTTTAGTTCTTGAAAGCCGGGATCACATCGGAGGCAAAAAGCTGTAACCCCTCGCGGATGTGCAACGGACTCATACCGGCCGGAGCACTCGCACACACCAAGTGCGTAAAGCGGGAACGCGACGCGTAATCGGCGATCATTTCGCGGCAATCCTCCGGCGTACCGACGATTGCATCTTCACCAAATACATTGAAGTGTTGCTTGGCGATAATCTCGTCAACCGATGGGATCCCTTCAGTAGCTTGATCGTCGCCCGGCTTGTCGTTCGCTTCCGCAAACCACTGGGCGTACTTCGTGGCCGTGTAATGCAGCGGCTCAGCAGCGATCTCCCAAGCTTGTTCGCGACTCCGCGCACAATAGATAAACCGCATTTGCGCGATGCTGTAATCCTGCGGGTTACGGCCATTGGCCTCTAGTGCCTCATCGTAAACTTTGTACATGTCGGCCGGGCCAACGGCTTGAAAATTAAATCCCATCTTCGCCGCCCTTTGAATCGCCTTCTCGGCAATCGCCCCCAGCCAAATCGGCGGATGAGGTGTTTGCACAGCGGGCGGGCTGATTTTGATGTCGCGCAGGAACGTGTGCTGCCCCTCGATGGTCACCGATTCATTCATGAGCAAGCGCTGGACAATATCGATCCCTTCTTGCAGGCGGCTGCCACGCTCTTTGTGCGTGATCCCTTGATCGGCGAACTCCTTACGGCGATAGCCTAATCCGACCCCCAGTTCGAAACGACCGTTTGACATTAAATCGACCGTTGCCGTGTCTTCGGCGATCCGCACCGGATTATGCAGCGGCAGAAGCACCAAGAAGGTGCCAATTCGGATCCGCGATGTGCGCGTGGCGATCCCCGCGGCGATCGGCAATAGCGACGGTGAATATCCGTCGTCCACAAAATGATGTTCGGTAAGCCAAGCGTACTCAAAACCCATGGCTTCTGAATCAACAATTAAGTCGAGATGAGTACGATACAGGTCGGTCCAAGGCACCCGATTGAATTCAGGGTTACGGAACGGCCATAAAACTCCAAATTTAAGTTTCATTATTCCCCTCGCATTGGCGCCAAGACGGCGTTACAAATAAGCAATTACGGACACCCCGCGTGCAGCGGGGTTGCGCATAGTAACAAATGAATAAATCGGCGCTAGCGCACAACTAAATGGCGGAACTGAGGAAAACGCCAAGCCCAATCAGACCACCGAATACGCCACCCCAGACGACCAGCCAGCCTAAATGTCGGCGGATCATATCCTCCACAATGGTCTTGACCATATCGGGCGTCAATTCAGCGAGCCGCTTGTCAATGATCTGTTCGACCTGATCGATGAGCGTTTGCGTCAAATCCCCTTCATCACCGGTTTCGCCTTGGCCACTTGCCAATTCGGTGATGACCTCTTGCAACTTTTCGGTAACCGGCGTCTTGAGGGGTGCGAGAGCTTGCTTACCGCCCGCCATGTTCAGCATCGGCCCCATTGATGAACCCGCAATGGCATCGGTGAGATCGTCGAACACCCTATCGAAATTGATCTTCGCCATGATCGCCTCCGCGGAGGCGTCGCCATTGGCCGCGAAAAATCGCTCAATATGTTCGCGAGTGAAGAACTCCTGAACAATAAGTTGCTTTATACCGCCCTTGAATTCCTCGAAGCGCGTGGGGATCACGCCTGAACCGTACAAAAACGGAACCTTCTCGAAAAGCATGTGGACGGCCAGCCAATTGGTGACCCCGCCCGATAACGAAAACAGCCCGGTTGTCAGGATCAAATCGCCATGTATTGGCGACAGCAGACCCGCGAGCACCACGGCGAGCGCAATTAAATTGGTGCCAAAACTCTTATTCATTGGTCGTTCAAGCTTGAAGCGTCGCGGCGTATTTTAAGGGCGGATCTGTTTTTGCAAAGCGCTGGTGCGCCAGGCCCTCAACACCAAGGCGGACAACGGCTATGATTGCGGACCCTTTAAGCACACTGCGGAGCGTAAATTGAGCAACGCGAGCAACACTGCCACCGAAGACATGACCCAGATGCTGCAGGACGCGGCCGCCGATTTTTGCAAGCGCGCTCTACCCCGCGAACGGCTCCGGGCAATCCGCGACCGGCACTTGGGGTTCGATAAAACCCAATGGATCGAGATGTGCGAGCTCGGCTGGACCGCTATCCTGGTCGATGAAGCGAATGACGGATTGGGGTTAGGTATTAGGGCGGCGGGCGCAGTTTGTGAGCAACTCGGCCGTGTCGCGGCACCGGAGCCGATGATCGAAAGCGGTGTTGCCTCCATCGGCCTAATCAACGAACTCGCCCCAGAACACTCAGCCGTGCCCGCGATCCTCAATGGTGAAAACGTAGTCACCGCGGTATTGGATGATCATGACCTAACCGTCGACGATGAGCATCGGGTGTCAGGCCGGGCGCGTGCGGTATCGCTCGCAACCGTGGTCGATGCCGTGCTATTGAGCGCGACTACCGGCGACGGGAAACATGCCGTTTATTACATGCCACTGGCGACTGACGGCTGCAAGGTATCCGCGCTGACAATGGCCGATGGTTCAAGCGCGGCTGAGTTGCGATTTGACCATTGCGCGCTCTCCGCCGAGCAGTGCCTGAGCCGCGACGCCGCAGCCGCCGTTTCGCGCGCCCGCCAACTGGCGTCTTTAGCGACCAGCGCCTATTTGGTGGGCGCGGCGAGCGCCGTTTATGACCTGACCATGGCGTACTTAAAAACCCGCCAGCAGTTCGGCGCGACCATTGGGTCTTTTCAGGGACTTCAGCATCGCGCAGTCGATCTTTACCTGCAAAAAGAAATGGCGAGTGCCGTCGTGCTGGAAGCCCTCGATACCTTCGACAGAGCGGCCGATGAGCAAGCGCGTGAAGTTACCGCGGCGCGGGCCAAATATCGCGCCAGCACGGCAGCGCTCCACATTGCCAAGGAAGCGGTGCAAATGCACGGCGCGATTGGATTCACCGATGAAGCCGATGTCGGTTTATACCTCAACCGGGTCTTGGTCCTCGCGGCCCGCCATGGCAACGCGAGTCAGCACTGTCGAACGCTTGGTGACTTGCTCAATCACAATATCGAATCCGATACGGGCGAAGCCGCGCTGCCTGATCCTATCGACACGCCACCAGGCGACGATTGGAACAACCTTTCTGACGATCAATTCCGCGCGAGCGTGCGCGCCTGGTTTGAGTCCAATTACCCCTCAGAGCTCCGATATCCGCCGCAAAGACTGCGCTGGGCTGAAATAAAGGACTGGTATCTCAAATTGTCGGAACATGGCTGGGTGGCACCGGCCTGGCCACGCGAGCATGGCGGCATGGGGTTATCGCCATCAAAGCTGCTCATCTTCTATGAAGAACAGGAACGTCACGGCGTGGCCCGCGCGCCCGATATGGGTATTCAAATGGTCGGCCCGTTGCTCATTCAACACGGTAACGACGACCAGCGTGCTCGCTACCTGCCGAAAATCATTTCTTGCGATACGGTTTGGTGCCAGGGTTACTCAGAGCCGAATGCCGGTTCTGATCTGGCGAGTCTCAGAACCGAAGCCATCCAGGATGGCGATGAGTTCGTGATTAACGGGCAAAAAACCTGGACCACGTTGGCGCAAGACGCAACCCATATGTTTTGCCTGGCTCGCACTTCAAAAGAAGGCAAGCAACAAGAGGGGATCTCGTTCTTCCTAATTGATCTCGCCAAACCGGGGGCCACGATCAGACCCATCCGCAACATCGCCGGACACGAGGAGTTCTGCGAAGTCTTTCTCGACAACGTGCGGGTCCCAGCCGAAGACCTGGTGGGAGAGATCAATCAAGGCTGGACGATTGCTAAAGCGTTGCTCGGGTTCGAAAGGATCTTCCTGGGCTCACCCAAGCAGTGCCAGTTCGCGATGCGCCGCCTTGAGGAAATGGCGCACAGCATGAAGTTGTTCGACGACGCTTCATTTGCCGATCGCTTCACCAAGCTCAAGCTCGACACCCTCGATCTCGAATCGCTCTACGTAAAATTCGCGGACATCGTGAGACGGGGCGAGAAACTTGGGCCCGATGTCTCGGTGCTGAAGATTTGGGCGACCGAAACATTCGCGCGTTTATCTGAACTCATGGTCGAAGCAGCGGGACCGCTGGGCGGTACAACCGGCAAACTCGATTTTGGCGAAACTCAAACTGATGTATTGAGTCAGTTTTATAATGCTAGGCCGGCGACGATTTATGCGGGGTCCAACGAGATCCAGCGCAACATCGTGTCTAAGTTGGTGTTGGGGTTACCCTCCAAGTAGAAGGCGAACTTGCTTGCAAGGACGTTGTTGCGAAATCCCTCAAAATCCTCATTTACGCTTCAAGTAAACTCCGGTTTTTCGGGTTTTCGCGCCTACTCCTTGCGACGCGATTTCGCCTTCCCTGGCATGGAAGTCTGCTCAATTTCGCTCGCAACGCTTCCTCGATAAAAAAACTCCGGTTCGAATCAGCGGTTTTTGGGAACCCAACGCGCGCCTACTCTCCTTGGCGCGATTTCGCCTTCACTGGCATCGAAGTCCGCTCAACTTCGCTCGCGACGCCTCGGTGATCCCAAGCGCGGTTATCGTTGGGGGCGATCTCGCGTTGCCGGTTGTTAAATGTCCGCAGCCGATAAGCGAGTAAGTTTGCCTTCAACTCATAACGAAGTCGTCGAATCGCGGCTCGGCCATATCGCGCTCGAAAGTTTCGAAATCCCAAGGCCAGGTCACCGGCGTACCATTTTTATCGAGATACCAGCTATTACAACCGCTGGTCCAAATGGTGCCGCCCATGGCCGCTTTGAGATCGGCATTGAATTGATCGGTGGCGACTTGCCCCGGCTCTAAAGCCTGACAATCGCCCGCGCGGATCCGCTCAGCGAGCTTGAGAATGTAGTCAACCTGCAATTCCGAAATCATGATCAACGAGAAGTTACCGATGGGGCTATTGGGGCCCACCAACATAAAAAAATTCGGAAACCCAGGCACCGCCAAGGAGCGATAAGCAGCGTTCGCATCCGCCCAAGCCTGCTCAATCGTCACGCCATTGCGACCGATGAGCCTTATCGGGCGCATGAATTGGTGGGCATGAAAGCCAGTCGCCAGAACTAGAACATCGAGTTCGTGGAGTTCACCATCGACGGTTCGAATGCCGGCTCCCTCCACGCGTTCAATTCCAGCGGTCACCAAATCCGCGTTTGGCTTCTGGATTGCCGGATAAAATGTCGATGACATCACCAGGCGTTTACAAGCAACCTTGTAGTCCGGCGTCAGCTTACGCTTAAGTTCAGCATCGTGAACGTTTTGGTCAAGATTAGCTTGGCACAGCTCATGCAATTTCCCGAGCTGCCGCTCATCCCCCAATACCGCGCGCGCGAAGGTATGGTTGAATTGTCCCTTCCATTGCTCATAGATATCGCTCATCAATTGCGGATCAGCCCTGAACTGCGTTTTTTGTTCTTCGCTGTAAGGGACATTCGGCAGCGATATCACCCACTGCGCGGTACGCTGGAAGAGTGATAGTTTGTCAACACGATCGATAATGGCCGGTGTGATCTGAATGGCGGTCGATCCGGTGCCAATAATCCCGACGCGCTGGTTATCCAAAGGAACGCTGTGATCCCAACGCGCGGAATGGAAACACGCACCTTCAAAACGACCCAAATCCTCGAGGTCTGGGTATTTTGGATGATGCAGCGGACCGGTCGCACAGATCACAATCTCCGCCTCGAACGAGCTGCCGCTAGCCGTGTTCAACCGCCACAGTGATTGATCAAATTTGGCATCGATGACTTCTTCATCAAAGCGGATCAGCGAGTGCACACCGTACTTTTCCGCGACACCTTCAAAATACTCACAAATCTCGGCGCCCGGTGAAAACAAATGCGTCCAATTTGGATTGAACTCGAACGAGTATGAGTAGTGATGAGAAGGTACATCGCACGATAAGCCGGGATAGGTGTTGTCTCGCCAAGTACCGCCTAAGCGTGATGCTTTCTCCAAAATGGTGACGTCTTGGTAGCCAGCCTGTTGAAACTTAATGGCGGCGAGAATGCCGGACATACCGGCGCCGATAATGATGATCCGAGGTTTACTCATGATTACAGGGCTTTATTCAGGCGCGGGCGTAGTTGGCGTCGACGGATAATCCGGAGTCTGTTGTCAAAACACCGCGCTCGACCATATAGATGACAGCGGCAAAAACGCTGCGCGCGGCGGCAGGATACATTTGGCTGGGCAGGCCCGCATACATGATAGGCACCATCTTTACAATCGAATGCACACCGTCATCAACACAACTTAGAATTTGCGCCTCGCGATCATGACGGTGCGAAATATAGGCCCGCACGTAATCATGCACATTCTTGATAGCGGGACCGTGCGTCGGCCAATAAATTTCGTCGTCGCGCTCTAAGAGCAAGTCGAGACTGGCCATGTATTCAGCCATATCCCCGTCCGGCGGCGAAATAATGGTGGTTGACCAGCCCATGACATGATCGCCTGTAAACAACGCTCTTTCCTCGCGCAGCGCGTAGCACACATGATTCGAGGTATGACCAGGTGTGTACAAACAGTCGATAGTCCAACCGTTGCCGTTGATGACATCACCATGCTTGACTTCGATATCGGGCGAGAACGCCATATCGCCGCCCTCCTCGACTTGCACGCCTTGCTCTAGTTTTCCCGCCCCGTGCGGCCCGTACCCATAAGTGGGCACGGCCACAGATTCGTGGATGATCGCGCAACCCGGCGAGTGATCATTGTGCGTGTGGGTGATGAGCAGATGGGTGATAGTCTCGCCCTCGACTGCCGCCATTACCGCCTTAATGTGATCGCGGTCGAACGGCCCTGGATCAATTATCGCCACGTCTCCCGAACCAATTATGTAGGTGCCGGTCCCATGGAGAGTAAAAGGGCCGGAATTTTTGGCGACGACCCGTCGAATGAGCGGACTGAGCTGATCGACCTGGCCATATTCAAAATCGAGCTCGCGGTTAAACGGAATACTCATAGATCAAGCGTCGCGCGTAGCCCAGAAGCGAATGAGCCCCTATTTTAACGGTAAAGGCCGCCGTTTAGCTTGGGATCTAAAAACTGCGGGCGAACGTAACAGGTCGCTAGACAATGTGCGCACCCAGCGCTATATAAACGGATAGCTTTCAACAGACGCGCGCTGACCCACCCACAGCGGCGAGGGGGAAGAAAGAGTGACGATACCACTTCGTATAAACGGGGAGCCTTTTGACCTCGACGTTGCGCCCGATACCCCACTGTTGTGGGTGTTGCGCGATACCGTCGGCCTGACCGGCACCAAATTCGGCTGCGGCGTTGCCGCTTGTGGCGCCTGCACGGTGCATGTGGACGGCAACCCGATCCGCTCCTGCCTGCTGCCGATCAGCGCAGTAACTGGGCAAGACGTGACGACCATCGAGGGCGTCTCCGATCATGCCGGTGCCGCTATTCAACGCGCTTGGATTGCCGAGCAAGTACCACAATGTGGTTACTGCCAATCCGGCATGATCATGGCGGCAACGGCGCTATTGCGTCGACGGCCAGACCCCTCGGACGACGAAATCAATCAGGCGATGACCAATATCTGCCGCTGCGGCACCTATCAGCGGATCCGTCGCGCCATCCACCGCGCGGCGGATGAGCTGCAGGACCAAACTGCGGAGGTTACGCATGGTTAGCAGGCGCAAGTTCTTAATCACCGCGGCGGCGGCCGGCGGCGCGCTGCTGGTGGGTTACGCGGCAACACGATCACGCGAGCTGTTAGGCGATCCCTCTCTTCTGGCTACCCAAGAAGGAGAAACGGCCCTTAACGCGTGGTTAAAGATCGATGCTGAGGGCACCGTTTCGGTGGCGGTGCATCGCGCCGAGATGGGACAAGGGATCTATACCGGATTAGCGATGTTGGTCGCCGAGGAGTTGGATGTTGCTTGGGAGAACATCCGCTATGAGATCCCGCTACCGGACAAGTTCTACGCGAACATTATTGGCTTTGCCGACGCCGCGCCGTTTGATAATGAGGATCATGGCTTCCTCGCCGAATCCGCACGTTGGGGCTTTAAACAATTCGGCGCTCTGTTGGGTGGTAATTTCACTGGCGGCAGCTCTGGGATCCGGGATGCGTGGGAACCGTTGCGCGCTGGCGGTGCGGCAGCCCGCGACATGCTATTGCGAGCCGGTGCCGAGCGGTTGGGTGTGCCCGTTAGCGAATGCACTACCGACTCCGGTGAAGTGGTGCATCGAGCGAGCCATCGCAAAGTGAGCTACGGCGCTCTCGCGGGCGAAGCCGCCCGTCTTTCGCCGCCTCAAGACATCCCCTACAAACTCGAATCTGAATACAAAGTTATTGGCCAACCCATGCCGCGCCTGGATATCCCCGCGAAAGTGAACGGCAGCGCGACCTTTGGCATCGACGTGCGTCCGGAGGGTTTGGTCTTTGCCGCGGTTGTTGCCAGTCCCAAGATCGGCGGGCAGTTGAAGTCGTTCGACGCTGGTTTTGCGCAAGACATGCCAGGGGTGATCAAAATCATCGCAACCGATGATTCCGTGATCGCGATCGCCAAGACGTATTGGGAAGCCAAGAAAGCGGTCGGCCAGGTCATTACCGAGTTCGAGGATCCTGAGCCGTTCGACAACGACTCGATCGCCGCTATCTATGCGCAAGGCATGGAGGAGGACGGTTTTGCTTTTGAGAATGTCGGTGACGCGCGCGATAACCTTGCCCAGAGCTCGGCTGTGATCCGAGCCGACTACACCGCGCCGATGCTGGCACATGCCTGCATGGAACCGCAAAACTGCACGGCATTGATAACCGATGCGAGGTGCGATGTGTGGGCCGGCAACCAAGCGCCATTGATTTTTCGTGACCTGGCGGCAGGTGCGACGGGTCTGGACAAGGAAAAAGTTTTTATACACACGCAACTCATGGGTGGCGCGTTCGGAGGACGCGGCGAACCCGCCGTTTTATATCAAGCCATCGCCGCCGCTCAGGCCGTCAAGGGCACGCCGGTACAACTGATCTGGTCGCGCGAGGAAGATATTCAAAAAGACGCCTTCAGGCCCATCGCGCATTCACGGTTTGAAGTAACACTCGATGAAGCTGGTCAAATTGAAAATTGGTACAACAAGATCGCTGCCCCGTCGCCGACCCAATCGGTGATGTCCCGCTGGCTGCCCAACATCCCGTTTGGCGGTCCGGACCGCACCTGCGTCGATGGCGCGATTTTCTTGGACTACAAAATGGCCAACCGTTGTGTTGAGCAAACCGCCGTAGAGATGCCCTTCCCCATCGGTTTCTGGCGCAGTGTCGGCCACTCATTCCATGCGTTTTTCACCGAATCGTTTATGGATGAACTCGCGCATTCGCAAAAACAAGACCCCTTGCAGTTCCGGCGTCAGCATCTGGCCGATGGATCGCGCTCGGCGGCGGTGCTCGACTTGTTAGCAGAAAAATCGCAATGGGGAGACATTCTCCCGCCAGGGCATGCGACCGGAGTGGCGCTGCATGAATCATTTCATTCCATTGTTGGGCAAGTGGCCGAAGTCGAAGTTGTTGACAGCCAAATTAAGGTACACCGTGTGGTGTGCGTGATTGATTGCGGTAGAGCGATCAACCCCGATAGCGTCATCGCGCAAATGGAAAGCGGCATCGTCTACGGACTTACCGCCGCACTGTATGGGCGCATTGACATGAAAGACGGCCGCGTGATGCAAGACAACTTCCCGAACTACCGCATGGCACAGATGCGCGACACGCCCAAGATCGAGACCTACGTGATCAACAGCGGCGCGCCAATCGGTGGCGTTGGCGAGCCGGGAACCCCGCCCATTGCGCCGGCGGTGTCTAATGCGGTTTATGTGTTAACCGGCAAGAGGAACCGTTCCCTCCCACTCGAGGTTTAAGGGCTACTGCGCTTGCCTGGGCGTTGTTGCAGAGAAATCAGTTCACAGTCATTTATGCATCTATAAACTCCTGCTCCTGATTTCTCCGCGCCTACCCCAGGCTGCGACCTTAGATCCAGCTCCGCTGGGCTCGTAACGCCCTAACCGATAAAGACTTACCCGCATGTAAACTGCGGCCCCTCGTCAGGTTTCGCCGCGCCCACCCTAGCTCGACGAAGATCCAGCTCCGCTGGGCGGGCTTGTTGATACCGCAAAGAACAATCAGTTCGCAACATTAGCCTGTTGCTACGACGTCCAGCTTTGCTGGATAAACTCCCACTCCTGATTTCTCCGCGCCGGGCCCAGACTGCGGCGTTAGATCCAGCTCCGCTGGGCTCGCAACGCCCTAAGTGATAAAGATCTCCGCGCTGCAACTGTGGTCCCTCGTCGGGTTTCGCCGCGTCCACCCTAGCTCGACGAAGATCCAGCTTCGCTGGACTGGCACCTGAGCGCGGACTCGGAAAATCAGTCGGGATAGTTCGCGGTGCGTTTTTCTAAAAACGCGCTAATACCTTCTTCGAAAAACCCCGCGCTGGCGCACAAGATCTGGCCGCGGTCTTCAAGCGCGACGGCGGCATCCAAGCTCGGCGCGTCGATAGCGAGCTGCAAACCTTCCTTGGTAAATCGCAATCCTAGAGGTGAGGTTGAGAGCATGTCGTTCGCCATGGCGCGGCCAGCATCATCAAGCGCATCAACCTCAACCACTTCGGAGACCAAACCGAGAGCCAACGCGCGCTCCGCGTTCACCATGCGCCCGGTCATCATCATTTCAGAAGCCGCGGAGCGCCCTATGGTGCGCGGCAGAAAGTAACTGATCCCAACATCACACCCGGTTAGCCCTACTTTCACCATCGCAACATTGAACTTGGCATTCGATGCAGCGATACGAACGTCCGAAGCCAGCGCGAACGCCAAACCGCCGCCCGTCGCAGCGCCGTGCGCAAGATTGATAATCGGTTGCGGGCACCGCCGCATGCGCATAAAGATCTCAGAGACCTGACGCTGGGCACGTATCCCCTTAACTGGTCCTTGGGAGACGGCGTCTGCTTCTTTGATGTCGTAACCTGCGCAAAATGCGCGGCCCGCGCCTTTGAGGAGCACCACTCGCACGTCGTGGCGGGTACTCAAGCCAACAAAGTAGTCCTGTAGCTCATCGCACATCCGCGGGTTAATGCCATTGAGACGCTCCGGACGGTTTAGCACCAGCCATTCAATGGCACCTTCATTGCGGGCCTCGATCGTCTCGTAATCCATCATTCTTCCCTCCGCCTTTCGTGGTCTATAGTGAAATTAATCGACCGTATTTTAAGTCAAGCGCACTCGATAGCCCGCAACCCTCGTTTAGCGTTAGCATGCAGACCCCGTTCGGTTCGCGTTAACCCACCCATTGTAGTTTTATGCAGCACACCCCGGTTGTTCGAGAACTTGTCCTGATCGGCGGCGGTCATGCGCATGTGCAGGTCCTCAAACGCTTTGCCATGCGCCCGCTGGGCGGGGTGCGGGTTACTTTAGTTAGTCGCGAGGCGCATACCCCCTACTCGGGGATGCTCCCGGGTTTAGTCGCCGGGCATTATTCCTTTGACGAGTCGCATATCGACTTGGCGCCTTTGGCCCGGTTCGCCACCGCCCGTTTTATTCATGATGAAGTCACGGGACTCGATCCTGTAGCTAAAACTATCGAAACCCGCACCCACCCGCCCTTGCGCTACGACTTGCTCTCTATCGATATTGGCTCGGCGCCATCGGTTGCTGTTCCCGGTTCGAGCGAATATGCCGTTCCCGTAAAACCGGTGAGTCGCTTCAATACAGACTGGGTGCAAGCAAAACAGCGGATCCTAAACACCCAAGGCCCTCAGACGATCGCTGTAGTCGGTGGCGGCGCTGGCGGCGTTGAACTACTGCTGAGTATTCGCCAAGCGTTGTTGAGTGCGGAACCCAGCGCAAACCTATCGTTCTCACTGCTGACCTCGGGAGCCGACCTACTTGCGGGTCACAACGGTAAAGTTCGCAAAGCCTTCGGTAGCTTATTCAAGCAGCGCCAAATACAGATCGTTTCCAACGCCGAAGTAAGCCGCGTCGAAGCCGGTAAGTTGGTCGTCGCCAACGGTGATGAATATGAAGCGGATGAGATCTTTTGGGTGACCCAGGCAGCAGCACAACAATGGCCCGGTGACGCCGGTCTGGCGGTGGATGAGAATGGTTTTATACGAGTAGATGCTTGCCTGCGTTCGATCAATTTCCCAGACGTTTTCGCTTGCGGTGATATCGCCGCCGTCGATCCGCATCCGCGACCGAAATCCGGCGTGTTCGCGGTTCGTCAAGGGCCGCCCCTGACCGACAACCTAAAACGTCAATTAATGGGCCGCGAACCCAAACCCTTTGCGCCGCAGAAGGCTTTTTTAAGCCTGATCAGCACCGGTGATAAGAACGCGATCGCTTCACGCAATAACTGGTCTGTTCAAGGCCGCTGGGTGTGGCACTGGAAAGACTGGATCGACCGTCGCTTCATGCGCAAATTTAACCGGCTTCCAGAAATGGACCCGCGGGCCATGTCCAAAAATGCGCAGTCGCTCAGTGATCCGCTGCTTGAGGAACCAATGCACTGTGCCGGTTGCGGCTCTAAGGTCGCGGCCGAAACATTAAGCGCCGCGCTCGCCGATCTTAAACCGGTGAGCAACGATCGCGTGCGGATCGGGTTAGCGCAGAGCGATGACGCCGCGGTGGTCGCGCCGGCGCGTGACGATACCTTGCAAGTGCACACCGTTGATCAGTTCCGGGCGATGGTTTCCGACCCTTACCTGTTTGGTAAGCTCACCGCGCACCATTGCTTGAACGATATCTTCGCAATGGGCGCCACACCAGAAACGGCACTGGCAATCGTGACCTTGCCACACGGCTCAACACCGATCGTGAAACACGATCTGAAACTCGTGATGCACGGTGCCGTTGAGGTTCTCAACGAAGCCCAAACGACCTTGGTCGGGGGGCATACCAACGAAGGCCCCGAGATGGCGCTGGGGTTTGCCGTTAACGGATCGATAGCCGAGGCGGCCCTTGAAGAAATGAATGGGCCACAATCTGAGCAATCGATCATTCTCACTCGCCCGCTGGGCAGCGGCGTGCTCTTTGCGGGGGACATGCGCGCAAAAGCCAAAAGCCGCTGGTTAGACGCGGCCATTGAAGAAATGTTGCTTTCCAACCGTCTGTTCGCCGCCATCGTTCGCGAGCATGGGGCAAGCGCGATTAAAGACGTCACGGGTTTTGGCCTGATCGGCCACCTAGGCGAAATGCTGCGCTCAAGCGACGTGCAGGCCATACTTGATCTCCATTCGGTGCCGATTTACGCGGGCGCAAAGGAGCTTTTAGCGGCAAATATCGAAAGCTCGCTCCAGATCGATAACGAAAAACAACTTGCGAATGCCGACCTTGGCCACTTCGCTCGGGAAGACCCGCTGGTGAAACTTGCCTGTGATCCACAGACTTGCGGCGGCTTGCTTGCCTGCATACCAAGCGCCAATGCCGCCCAGGCGCTGCACGATTTGCACGCCGCCGGCGCCCGCCATTCGGCCGTTGTGGGTTCGTTGCATGCGCCACGTGGCAAGCGGAAAATCCAATTCCAGTAGCAGTTGACCCTGTCTTTCACCAGCGCCTAGACTGCCGGGCGCTAATTGCAACATCACAATAAAGAAGGATCATTTCATGGCACGCATGAGCGAAATGCCCGAAGGTCTTGCCAAGCTCCTCAAGGGATTGGAGTGCCAGGCTCCCCCAACCGCTTCGTTTGTCACCGGCAAGCCCTTGACCGCAAGACGAGTGGCCATTATCTCGACCGCCGGATTACAGCGTCGCGGTGAGAAACCATTTTCGCTGGGTGCCAGCGACTACCGAGTGATCCCAAGCGATCTGCCCGCTTCGGATTTGGTCATGAGCCATGTCTCCTCCAACTTCGACCGCAACGGTTTCCAAGAAGATGTTAATGTCGTGTTCCCCATCGAACGTTTGCGCGAACTCGCAAATGAGGGGGTGATTGGTTCAGTTGCCGAGTTCCATTATTCATTCATGGGTGCGACCGATCCCAACGACATGGCCGAGACCGTCGATCAACTTGCACCGATACTCAAAAACGACGGCGTCGACGCGGTACTACTGGCACCTGTATGACCCTTTTGTACGCGCGCCGTGAGCGGGCTTGGTCATCATTTCGAAAACGCTGGTATCGCATCGGTATCGATCTCACTGGTGCGTCCGCACACCGAGGCCATTAATCCGCCGCGGGCATTGTGGGTGCCGTTTCAACTGGGCCGGCCTTTTGGCTCACCGGGCGATGTGGAATTTCAAAAACGTGTGATCACCGCCGCTTTGAAGCTGCTTGAGGCTGATACGGGCCCACTGTTAGCCGATTTTCCAGATGACGAGCCGGATGCAACAAGCGGAGAGACAAGCTGGGTCTGCCCAGTTAATTTTGCCAAGCCCGAGGAAGAGGTTACCGGCCTTGCAGCTGTGCAAAAGGCGATGGACGATGAGCTTGCGCTATTCGAGCCCTGGTTCGAGCAATCCATGGCTCGCCGCGGACGCACGGCTGGGGATACTAGCGGAATGAGTCAACAGGAAATGACCGCCTTCATTGCGGAATGTTTTAACGACCCCTTGCCCACGCATGGCGATTTGCCTACTGCGGATTTGATTCGCCTGGTCGCCCACGATTTAAAAGCGTATCTGACCGAAGCCGTATCAGCGCAACCCGGCGCGGCAAAGGCCAACGATTTGAGCGACTGGTTTTGGAATGAAACCCAGGTCGGAGCAACACTACATCGCTTGCGCAAACGCTGCTTGGAATTCGACGACCAAGCGATGCAGGTGCTCGGTAACGTCTTGCTGGTCCCTTATGAATACCAACGACAATAGGTGATCCGCCGCGATGGAGAACAATCGCCGCGCTGAGGGTCCGCGGGTTCTCGATGGTGTAAGGGTTTTGGACTTCACCGCCGTGATCGCAGGACCCTACTGCACCCGCATGATGGCCGATCTGGGCGCTGAGGTTTTGAAGGTTGAGACGTTCGAGGGTGACCTGGTGCGCTTTGTGGAACCTTTGCGGGGCAAGACAAGTGCGATGTTCAGCGCACTCAATAGCGGCAAGAAAAGCCTGTCGCTCGATTTAAAAAACGCTGAGGCAACCAATATCGTACGACGGTTGGTACCGCACTACGACGTGGTCGTGGAGAATTTCAGTCCCGGGGTGATGAGACGACTGGGCCTCAACTACGAAATACTAAGCGCCGAGAACTCAAGATTGATCATGTGTTCGATTTCAGGGTTTGGACAAACCGGCCCGGGTGCGGAGCGACCCGCCTACGCCCCAATCGTGCAAGCTTATAGTGGTTACGAAGATGTGACACGGCGCGCTCAAGGCGGGCTGGAGAAACCGCTCAACATGGGATTACCGGTGGGTGATACCAGCGCGTCGCTGCAGGCGCTCGGCGCAATCAACGCGGCGCTGTTCTACCGTGAACGAACCGGCATAGGACAGTACATTGACATCTCCATGCTCGACACGGTCCTGTCAACGATGGCTAAGGACTTTCAGATGGGTCAGCTACCGGGAACCCCGGATCGCAAATACGGGCCAGTCGCTACTAAGGATGGCTACATCATTGTGATGCCGCTCAATCCCCGGCACTTCGAAAGTTTGGCAGTGTGTATCGAGCAACCCGATTTGGTGGATGATCCCCGCTTTTCGACGACGACAGCGCGGATCCGAAATTATGACCAGCTCTACCCAATCGTCGAGGCCTGGTCGACAACCCACCAAAGTGCGGATGCACTTGCGAAACTGGAAGCGGCAAAGATCCCGTGCGGGCCGTACTTAACGATTTCCGAGGTGGCAAACGACCCGCAGCTCACGCATCGGAACATGATTACAGCGATCGAAGACGCTGAAGGTGAGCTACGCGCACCCAACACGCCTTTCCTGTTTTCCGAAACTCATGCCGCCGTGCAGCCCAAGGTGGCGCAGATCGGTGAGCACAATGAGGAAATTTTATGCGGCAACCTGGGACTGAGCGCGGCCGAGTTCGCTCACCTACGCGACAGCGGGGTGGTAGGCCCATCGCCAAGCTGAACTCACCAAGCGTCCGGTTGCTCGCCCTGCGAGCATCGTCGCAAATAGGATTCACTCATTCAGGTTCGGTTAACCAACCTCCCACTAAGCTTCCTTCCAACACCGCAGATTGCGGATATCAATAGTTGCTTCGTAATGAAGGAGGGAGCAGATGAAATCAACGAGTCACAAAGCCAACGCTGTGAGAGTTCTTTTAGGTGCTGGCGCGGCTGCGCTTTTGTGCACGAGCGCGCCGGTGTTCGCTAATGGCGCCGTGCAGCACGAACATCACCACTATTATCACAATGGGCAAGGGCCGCACGCGCCCCAGTGCAACACCGCCCCGACCCGATACGGCGGTCAACCTTATTACGCCCCGCATGGGTATGCCTACTCGCCCGCGCCAGCACCCGGCGGTTACGGCTACGGCTCGCCGCCAGCACGGGGGTGGGGTCACGGCCATGGCCGTTACGCACCCAGTTACGGGCGCGGCTACGCCGGTAACGGCATTACGGTTAAAAATGCTATCGGCGGTGCCATTGGCGGTTGGGCCGGGTCGCAGGTCGGCAGCGGCAGTGGTCAGCTTGCGGCAACGGCGATCGGCACCCTGCTGGGTTATGGCTTAGGCAATCGCTTCTGAGCGTCCCGGTCTTCAAAGAAGACGAGAACCCCGCAGATGCGGGGTTCTTTTTTGTTCGAAGCGCCAGACTTCACTCGGAATTCTCGTTCCACCCCGAACGTTGCAGACCCGGCAAGGACGACAAGGGGCTTTGCACGGCAAGACCCCCGCGCCGCAAGACGTGAGTGTAGATTTGCGTCGTCCGTACATCTTTGTGTCCTAGTTGCTCTTGGACAGTTCGAATATCCGCACCGCGCTCAAGCAGATGTGTCGCGAAAGAATGTCTGAACGTATGACAGCTCGCCGGCTTTGCAATCCCTGCGTTCTTGATCGCCCGCCTCACCGAGCGCTGTATCCACTGCTGCGCGATGTGGTGTCGGCGCCGTTGACCGCTACGCGGATCTTCAGAAATTTTTTCGGCGACGAACAGATACTGCCATGCCCATTCAAACTGCGCTTGCGGATACTTGCGAATCAACGCGTGAGGAAGGTAAACACTCGTGAAGCCATCCAAAGCATCGCGCTCATATAAATTTCGGCGCGCCGCTAAATGTCTTTTCAGCGGGAGCACTAATTCATCGGGAAGAGTCACAACGCGGTCTTTGCCGCCCTTGCCATTTCTCACGATAAGCGCGCGATGATCAAAATCGATATCTTGGACCCGCAAGCGCACGCTTTCCATCAAACGCAAGCCCGAGCCGTATTGCAAACACGCCACCAGCCATGCTTTATCGGGAAGATGCGCCAACACCTCGCTGACTTCTTCCGGGGTAAAAACTACCGGCAATTTCTCTTTAGATTTAGCGCGCGCTATCCCTGATAGGTTGCCAAGCGGGCGATTGACAACCACGCGATACATAAAGGCCAATGCGCTTAACGCTTGATTTTGAGTCGCAGGCGCAACTCGATCGTGCAGCGCCAGGTGACTTAAGAATTCCACGACCGCCTGCTCACCCAAGCTTTCGGGATGCCGGCGATCGTGAAAATAAATGAAACGACGGATCCAGTGCAGATACGCGCGCTCGGTACGCAGGCTATAGCGACGAAGTTGAATCGCGTCGCGCACCCGCTCCATAAATGGAGGTAGTGAAGCAATACCCAGACCACCATGCATTATTCAATACAACTGGCAAGCAATACGAACAGCGCAATAGTATCAATAGCACCCTTATGGATGACTTCTTCAAACAGCTCAATGGAACTTCACATATGTCAAACTTTACGGAACCGGCATCCTTGCTAAATGTGACGTCACCAAGCAAACTAATGAACGTATCATCTCATAAACAACCAGTTCAAACAGGATCGAATTTAAACGCAACAGCAACTGACATTAAAATTTCAAGAACAAGTTTAACGCCACTAAACAATAAAACTAATTTACAGACTCATAAACCGGCTACCAAGTCCAACGGGAC
>JBCCEV010000049.1:0-25192 GCA_039030125.1 Pseudomonadota bacterium
ACGGGTTCAGTGCACGGGATTAACAGAAAACCGGTGATGAAAACCAATTTTCAAACCGCGATCAGCGACGGGTACCATCAGTATCGGCCAACCAAGCGAGCAATTTCAGAGTACTACCAGATCACCCATGACCGGCAATCGCACCGCTGCGCGATGGCGTTCTTTGGATCCTACGGTGACGATCTCCCCTGGATCCACGACCGGTTAAGTGAAATCGAAATCCCGACCTTGATTACCTGGGGGAAACTTGATCCCTTTGTTTCTGTTTCGAACGCAGAGTATCTGTCCACGCGGATCCCACTCAACAAATTGGTCATCTTCGATAGCGCCTCTCATTTTTCCTCAGAAGACGCCGGTGACGACTACCTGAACACGTTAGTCGATTGGTGTTCAAGCGGCTCTAAGGGACAAGCTGACATGCAGGCCGTCGCCTGAGATCGCCGGTTAAGCAATGGAAAAGGTCCAAGGCAGAGCGAGGTGCAGCGTCGCGATAAAGCCCAGCGGAGCTGGACAAGACCCAGCGGAGCTGGACAAGACCCAGCGGAGCTGGACAAGACCCAGCGGAGCTGGACAAGACCCGGCAAAGCTGGGTCTCTCGGATCCGGCTAAGCCAACCCGCTCGTCGGGAGCGCTCCTGCGACGCCGAGGTCATGCTGGACGATGCTAGGACCAGGTGGCAGCGCGCCGGCAAGTCCAGCGGAGCTGGACCAGACCCAGCAAAACTGGATCTCTCGGATCCGGCCTCCGGCTAAGCCGACTCGCTCGTTGGGAGGGCTTCTGCGACGCCAAGGCTAAGCTGGACGATGCTAGGACTAGGTGGAAGCGCGCGAGCAAGCGCAGTTTATAAGTGAATAAATGAGCATTGGGAGCGCGCTTTTGACACCGTCCTAGCAAGTTCCAGGATGGCTACTTGCGATCTTGGGCATCTTTGATGACGACCTCGGCTACATTGTTGGGACACGGCGCATAGTGCGAGAACTCCATCGAAAACTGACCGCGCCCCGATGTCATCGTGCGAAGGTCTCCGATGTAACCGAACATCTCGCCCAGCGGCGCATCTGCCTTTACGCGCACCCCAGTGGGACCGGCCTCCTGGCTTTTGATCATCGAGCGCCGCCGGTTCAAATCTCCGATCACATCGCCCACATGTTCGTCGGGGGTAAAGACATCGACCTTCATGATGGGCTCAAGTAACTGCGGGCCCGCTTTGGGAATGGTTTGCCGATACGCCGCTTTCGCCGCGATCTCAAACGCCACCGCCGAGGAATCCACGGCGTGGAAGCCGCCATCGTGGAGGGTCACCTTGAAGTCTTGGCATGGGTAACCTGCCAGCACGCCCTCATCGAGACTCAGCGCAAAACCTTTTTGCACAGCCGGCCAGTACTCGCGGGGCACGTTGCCACCGGTCACGGTGGATTCGAATTCGTAACCACTGCCAGGCTCTCCGGGTTCGATAATGTAGTCGAGCTTGGCGAACTGACCTGCACCACCGGTTTGCTTTTTATGGGTATAGGAATCTTCAATACGTTGCGTGATCGTTTCGCGATAGGCGACCTGCGGTTTACCCACCTCAACCTCGCACCCGTGCGTACGCTTGAGAATATCAACTTTGATGTCAAGGTGGAGTTCACCCATCCCTTTGATGATCGTCTCCCCGCTCTCTTCATCTGTCTCAACGCGAAACGAGGGGTCTTCCTGAATCATCTTGCTGAGGGCGACACCCATCTTTTCTGCGCCCGCCTTATCAACCGGTGCGATCGCCATTGAGATCACGGGATCGGGAAACACCATCGGTTCAAGCGTTGCAGGTTTGTTTTCATCCGCCAGCGTATGGCCGGTTTGAACGTTTTTCATACCGAGCACAGCCACGATGTCACCGGCCTGCGCGGAATCAACATCCTCTCGGGAATCCGCGTGCATTTCGACGATCCGGCCAATTCGTTCGTTCTTACCGGTATAGGTATTCACGACGGTATCGCCCTTCTTCATGGTGCCCGAATAGATCCGTAAGAACGTTAATGCGCCGTAACGGTCGTCCATGATTTTGAACGCCAACGCCCGCAACGGATAATCCGGATCAACGAGCGCGTGGTCGCCGGTTTCGTTACCTTCGATGTCCACCTCGGGCTGCGGATCAATCTCAGTAGGGTTGGGCAAATAATCGACGACCGCATCAAGTACGAGTTGCACGCCTTTATTCTTAAACGAGGATCCGCAATAAGTCGGGAAAAAGGCCAGATCGATCGTGCCTTTGCGAATGCAAGCCTTGAGCGTTTCGATTTCCGGCTCTTCGCCTTCCAGATACTTCTCCATCACGTCGTCGTCTTGCTCGACCGCAGCTTCGATCAAGCGCTCACGGTATTCCTCAACTTTGTCGACCATATCCGCTGGGATATCCTGCAGTTCATAATTCATGGGATCGCCGGAGTCGTCCCACACCCATGCTTTGCGCGTGAGCAAATCAACAACGCCGACAAAGTCGTTTTCAATGCCGATCGGCAAGACCATAACAAGCGGTGTGGCGCCAAGAATGTCCTTGACCTGCTCGACTACGCGATAGAAATCGGCACCCGTGCGATCAAGTTTGTTCACATAAATGATGCGAGAAACTTCTGAGTCGTTCGCATAGCGCCAATTGGTTTCCGATTGCGGCTCCACGCCACCGGACCCACAGAAAACACCCACGCCACCGTCAAGCACCTTCAGCGATCGATAAACCTCAATGGTGAAATCAACGTGCCCTGGGGTGTCAATGATGTTTAACCGATGATCGTTCCAAAAGCAGGTGGTGGCGGCCGACTGGATGGTGATCCCGCGCTCTTGCTCTTGATCCATGAAATCGGTTGTTGCCGCGCCGTCATGAACTTCACCGATCTTATGGATCTTGCCAGTGAGCTTGAGGATCCGCTCGGTGGTCGTGGTTTTACCCGCGTCAACGTGAGCGAAAATCCCGATATTGCGGTAACGGGTCAGGTCTGCCATTGAAGTTCTCGTGTTTGTTCGAATCGGATAGACGGTTTGCGAAGAAGCTTCGCCGAGCAAGGGTTTAGGTGCTCGAAAGGTCCTTTTGCGTTGCCGCAAAACGCGCCCGCGCGCATCTTAATCGTCTCAGCGCCGGATCGAAACCGTTTTTTCACTCTTTTCGCGCAATTTTGTGCTTCAGACGAGATAAATGCCGGGATCTGACATCAACCGCCGCATTTGCGTTAGGGTTTGGCTTGCTTTCGGCTCTTGAGCGCCGCTTGGCAGCTCACTAGAGCCCTCGATTCCGGGCCTATAACAATGGAGATAACCATGATTGGATATGTGACCTTAGGAACTAACGACCTCGATAAGGCCGCCGCTTTTTATGATGCGCTGCTTGCCGACATGGGCGGCAACCGCGCCATGGAAAGCGACAACCTGGTGGCATGGTCGAACGGCGGGGCCATGCTCGTCGCCATCAAGCCGGCTGACGGCAATCCAGCAAGCGCGGGCAATGGCACCATGGTCGCATTGAAGTGCGATGACAATGCGCAAGTCGATGCCCTACACGCCAAAGCAATGTCGCTCGGTGCCGCCGACGAGGGCGCACCTGGTCTGCGCGGCGACAGCTTCTATGGTGGCTACTTCCGCGATTTGGATGGCAACAAACTGGTTTTCTTCAACATGTGATCACTCGCGGGGGATCACGTTGCGCACGCCGCCCAGGGGATCAGGGTTGTCGCCAGTGAAGCGGGGAATGATATGGATGTGGGCGTGCCAAACCGATTGGCCGCCCGCTACTTCGCAGTTGGCACCGATATTCATTCCATCGGGCTGATATTCCTCGTGCAACAGCTCTCGCACCTCGCGCGCTAAGGCAAAGCATGCGGCATACTCCTCAGCGCTGGTGTCAAAAATCGTACGAACATGGCGACGAGGGACGATCAGCGTATGTCCAGGCGAAATCGGAAAGGCGTCAAGAAAGGCCACCGCTAATGCGTTCTCAGCCGTAACTGGCCGATCGAGATGGCAAAACAGACACGGCGAATTGGGATCGATACTCATAGTGGCTCTGAATGATTCAAAAAATCGAAGATCCTTTTACGCAAAACCAAGTTGTCGTTGGCGCGAGTCAGCGATTTTTTCGCAACCTCGGCCGCCGCCGCGGGAAACTCGCGCCAGCGCAATAGCCCGCCAATAAACTCGGGTTCAAACTCTGGATGACCTTGAATGCCGATAACGTCCGGCGAATAGTGAATAACGAAGTTCTCGCAATAGTCCGCTCGCGCTACTCGTTCGCTATTATCTGGAAGACTCACGACCTGATCTTGATGGCAAGCCGGCACCACAAAGCTGCCGGCATCGGGAAGCAACGCGGACTCGCTGAGCGTCTGATATTCCAAAACGCCGATCCCCCACCCCGACGCGGCCTTTTTAACCTTGCCACCGAGCGCCTGGGCAATTAACTGATGCCCAAAGCAAAGGCCAACCGCACGTTTTCGGGCCTCGACAATACTGCGTACAAAAACCTCCAGCGACGCAATCCAGGGTTCAGGGTCATAGACTGAACAGCGGCTGCCAGAGATTAGGTAAGCGTCGAAATGCGCCGGGTTTAAAGGTAACTCGCCATTGGTGACGTCGAAAACATGCCATTCGATCTGATCGGTCACGCGTGCAAAAGCCGCGGCAAACATTTCCGGGTAGTCCGGAAACTCCGCCTCCAGCGCAGGCATGATGTGGTCGCAAAGCAAGAACCCAAGTTTGAGGGTCACAGTGATACTCCCTATTCGGGGATTAGTTTCAATACCGTCGGTAAGATTTTCGATTATAGTGACCCCATTGAACACCGGGGATTTAACCCATGGCCCAGCTAGCGCACGAAATTTCCGACATTCGAGCTCAGGTTAGCGAACAAGAGTGGCGCCTGCGAGTCGATCTAGCTGCCGCTTACCGGCTGGTAGAACACTATGGTTGGACCGACATGGTCTTCACGCATTTATCAGCGCGAGTCCCGGGGCCCGAGCATCATTTTCTAATCAATCCCTACGGCATGATGTTTGATGAAATAACCGCGTCGAATCTGGTGAAGATCGATCTCGACGGCGAAGTTGTGCTGGATAACGGCTATCCGGTGAACCCCGCAGGCTTCACCATCCATAGTGCGATCCATATGGCACGCGAGGATGCGCAGGCGGTTATGCATTTGCATACCGATGATGGCGTCGCGGTATCGAGCATGAGCGAGGGCCTAATGCCGATCAATCAGACGTCGATGATTATCCACGACGAAATCGCCTATCACGAGTATGAAGGTGTGGCCTTGGATCTAGACGAACGTGAACGGCTGGTCGCCGATCTGGGCGACAAGATGGCCATGATGTTGCGCAACCACGGAACCTTGGCAGTGGGTCAGACGGTGAGTGATTGCTTTCTAATGCTCTACACTTTTGAACGCGCATGCACGATGCAGGTCCGTGCAATGACCAGTACCCGACTTCACCAACCTTCCGAAACCTCAATCGAGACCACCCGGCGACAGGGGCGCGAAATCTTTCGCTCCGGCGCCGCAGGCGCCCTGGCCTGGCCCGCATTGTTGAGGTTGGTTGAGCGGATCGGGCCTGATTACAAAACTTAAGCGCTAACTCTTTTTATCACATAACCGCCAGAACGCTCGTCGAGTTCGAGTTCAAGCGAGCCGCGTTTTTGCGCCTCTTCAAGCAGATCGCTGAAGGATCCAAATCCAAAGAAAGATTCGTTGAAGCCCGGCCGCGTGCGCTTCAATGTTTGCTTCACCATCGAGCCCCAAAGCTTAGCGCGATCGCCACGCTCGGCGTAAAGCGCTTCGGTCACCTCCAAAACAAAATCAATTGCTTCTTGCGCCTGATCCACCGGCTCGGAAGTCGTTTTTGATTGCGCTTTATCCTTTGCTTTGGGTTTGCTCTTCGATTTGCCACGCCGTTTACGCGACTCTTTTTGGGCAACGAGATCATCGTAAAAAATAAACTCATCGCAGCTTCCCATCAGCAGATCGGAAGTTGAATTTTTAACGCCCACCCCGACAACAGACTTTGCGTTTTCGCGCAACTTTCCAACTAAAGGCGAAAAATCCGAGTCGCCGGAAATAATAACGAACGTATCGATGTGCTCCTTGGTGTAACAAAGGTCAAGCGCATCGACAACCATGCGGATATCCGCAGAGTTTTTTCCGGACTGGCGAACATGCGGCACTTCAATGAGTTCGAAGGCAGCCTCGTGCATGACCGGCTTATATTCTTTATACCGATCCCAGTCACAGTAGGCTTTCTTTGCGACTATGCTGCCCTTGAGCAACAGGCGTTCAATGACCGGCTGAATATCAAACTTTTTATACTTGGTGTCGCGAACACCCAAAGCGACGTTTTCAAAGTCGCAAAATAGCGCAAGGTTCGCATCGTCATTCATCAGCTAAACCCCTAGGATGGAACTAAAGTCCGTAGAAACGCACCGCGTTGTCACCGAGCACTTTACGCTGATCGGTGATCGGCAGGTCGGCAATATAACCCCTGATCTCATCGACCACCCCAAAAGATGCATCGATATGTGGATAATCGGACGCCCAAATAAAATAGTCCGCACCGATATGGTCAACGACCGCCGCGGTCATCGACTCATCCGGATCGGCGGAAACAATGCACTGTCGGCGAAAATAATCACTCGGCCTCATTCTTAGACGCGTGCGCGATTCCATGACCTCAAATTTGTGATCAAGGCGGTCGAGCCAGGCCGATATCCAATTCGCGCCAGTTTCCAAAACGGCGACCTTGAGGCGAGGGTATTTCTCTAAGATCCCGAGCGACAACAACTCGGTGAACGCGGCCATTACGTCGATGGCCAAGAAGGCAAAAAGAAACAAGCCGAAGCGGTGCGGCCCATCGGTTAATGGATTGAAATAGCTCGTGGTCGCGTCATCTCTGACCACCACATGAAAAGCGATTGGTACTTCCAACGCTTGTGCGGTTTCCCACACGACATCGAGATCGGGATCGTCAAAACGCTTCTGTCCGCGCGCGAACATGTCAGGGGAGAGATAAATTCCCTTGCAGCCCGCACCCACCGCCCGACGGATTTCCTGGGCGGCGAGTTGACCATCGAGAAGGTTGATATGCGCAATGGGAACCAAACGTTTGGGATCGTAGCTGCAAAAATCGACAATCCAGCGATTGTAGGCGCGAGTATAGGCCTGTGCGATTTGAGCATCACTGGTGTGACCCTCCCAGCAGATCCCCAAGGTTGGATAGAGGATTGCGGTATCAATCGCTTCCGCATCCATCACCGCTAGACGGGCCCCGGGTTCGTAGCTGCCGAGAGGGCAGCCGTCTTCGTAACGGAGTTCGTCAGAACGCAGCAACTCCTCAGGCTCAAGTTCAATCCCGCCAAGCGCAGCCATCCGGCCGCGCACCATTTCGACCGGCTTATCGTCAACCACCAGCACCTCATGCCCCTTCGGGTCGGTCTCTATATGGATCGCCCGATCGCGAAACTGAGGGTCTAAATACTCAAGCCAAAGATCGCGAGGCTCCATAACGTGCCCATCGGCGTCGACCGTATGGAAATCACGACTAGCGTTACCTCCTCCGCTAGATGCTGCGCTCACCTGCGGACTTCGTTATGCAGGTGCCAACGCTTCGAGCGCATCCCAACAGGGACCGGGTTGCCCATCCTTCTTGATCGGTTGGATAGTCACGCAATGTGCACCCTGTTCTATGTATTGATTAAGCTTGCCCTTAATCTCATCCGCGCTGCCCCACAAGACCATGGCATCCATTAAGCGGTCGCTACCCCCGTTTTCTAGATCTGATTGATCAAATCCCAACCGGAACCAATTATTGTAGTAGTTCGGCAACGACATATAAGGATCAAGCGCGCCGCGCGCGGCCGCGCGTGCTTCGTCCGGATCGCTGCTTAATACGACTTTCTGCTCACAGATCACCAGGCCTTTGCCACCCATGTAATCGCTAGAGAGTTTGGCCTGCTGCGGAGTGATGTTGTAGGGGTAGGCACCCAATGTTCGATCGGAGGAGAGCTTAGACATGTTCGGCCCGAGTGCCGCTAAGACCACCTGTTTCTCCGCAGGCGCGCCGCCTAGCGCTTCCCAGCTTTGATCCATCGCGTCGAGGTAGGCCCGCATCGTGGTTACGGGCTTCGTGTATTCATGCCCGCGTAGATCGGATACCAACGGTGCATGCGATACGCCAAGGCCCAAAACAAATCGGTTGTCATAAAGCGCGTTGAGGGAGTTATGACCCATCACCGAAGCCGCGGGATCACGCGCATAGATGTTCGCGATACCGCTGCCAACAATCAATTTTTCACTGTTTTGGAGTAAGTAACCGCCAACGGCGAAAGTCTCGTAGTTAAACGCTTCTGGATACCACAGCGAGGAATAACCCATGCCTTCAACACGGCTTGCGAGCTCGGCTAGCCCGGCCTTATCCAATACGTCGGTAAAACTGAAAACACCCCATTGACCTAGATTCATGTCGACCTCCAAAAACATTATTACGCGCCTGTGGGCAGGCGCGGGCCGTATAGAATAACGCGTCACAGGATAAAACGTCGCCTTTCGCTATGAATTCCACAATCGAACCATTCGCGCTGGAAATCCCTGATTCCAAGCTCGAGGATTTGCGATCGCGTATTAACGCGGCCCGCTGGCCAGAGCACCAAACGACTAACGATTGGTCGCAAGGAGTGCCGCTTGCTTACCTGAAAACGCTGTGTCACTACTGGGTGAGCGAATACCGCTGGCGTGCCTTCGAAGCACGGCTCAACCGCTTTTCGCAGTTCATCACAGAGATCGATTCGCTCGACATTCATTTCCTGCACGTCAAAAGCCCGGAGCAACATGCCAAACCACTCCTTCTAACTCATGGATGGCCCGGCTCGGTCGCGGAATTCCTTAAAGTCATCGAGCCACTCACCGACCCAGTCCAATTTGGCGGTGCCGGAGGTGACGCTTTTCATATCGTATGTCCGTCGTTACCGGGCTATGGCTTATCTGGAAAACCAAAGGCGCCCGGGTGGGGGATCGAGAAAATTGCGCGAGCCTGGAATGCGTTAATGCTTCGTCTCGGTTATCAGACGTACTTTGCTCAAGGCGGCGATTGGGGCGCTACGATTACAAGCGAGATCGGCCGGCAAGATCTTGGGGCCTGCCGGGGGATCCACGTGAACATGCCTGTTGCGCGACCACCGGCACAAGCCCTGACGAATCCAACCGCCGAGGACCAGGCGGCCATCGACGGATTCAACTTCTACCGTAACTGGGACTCCGGCTACTCAAAGCTGCAAGCGACTCGGCCGCAAACCTTTGGCTATGGACTCGCCGATTCGCCGATCGCTCAAGCGGCTTGGATACTCGAAAAGTATTGGTCGTGGACCGATTGCAACGGCGATCCCGGTAACGCCTTAACGCCCGACGAGATGCTCGACAACATTTCCCTTTATTGGCTAACCAATAGCGCGGCCTCTTCAGGGCGCTTGTACTGGGAAAGTTTTACGAAACAAAACCTCGACGACCCGATTAGCTTGCCCATGGGGGCCAGCATCTTCCCTAAAGAGATTATTCCGCTGCCGAAAAGCTGGGCCCAAAAGCGATATCAAAACATCGTTTACTGGAATTGCCTCGACGCGGGCGGGCATTTTGCGGCGCTGGAGAAACCGGCAACCTTTGTCGAAGAAATCAGAGCGTGTTTTAGAAACATGCAATAGGCGCATTTTGCGTTGACGGTCTTGATTCCGGTCTACCGGCCTCGGTACATTGCGACACGGCGCGCACTCAGATCAAAAATAATGCGCTGGAAATCTGCTCAGGGAGGCATACCGTGCAATTTAATTTAGGACTTTTCCTCACCAAACGGGCGTTTTTAAGTCCGCACCGCGAGGCCTATGTCGACTCGGAAATGCCGGTCCGTCTAACGTTCGCCCAACTCAACAGGCGCTGCAATCAGCTCGCCAATGCATTGCGGACGGCGGGCGTCAAAAAAGGTGAGCGAATTGGGCTTTTATTAATGAACAGCGCGGAGTTCATGGAAGCCTATTTCGCGATGGCCAAAATCGGCGCTGTAGCGGTCCCGCTCAACTGGCGGCTGGTCCCTGACGAACTTGAATTCATCCTCAAAGACAGCAGTACCGAGCGGCTGGTCTTTGGTGAAGAGTTCATGAGCGCGGTTCGCGAACTCCACGCGCGGGGCGTTAAAACGGATATTCATCATTGGTTGCAGGTGGTCACCAATGAGCCGCTCGCTGAGTTTGCCGAAAGCTACCAGTCGTTTCGCGACGCCGCCCCTAGCGACGAGCCCGAGGTTGGTGCGAGCGACGACGATATGCTCTACATCATGTATACCTCCGGTACCACTGGGCTACCCAAGGGCGTGGTGCACACCCACAACACCTCGATATGGGGCACGTTGACGATTGCCGCCACGACTTATTTCCGCGAGCAAGATGTGTTCTTGGGCGCGCTACCAATGTTCCATGTTGGCGCCCTAACACCGTTGACCGTCAATATTTATCGTGGCGCGACGAGTGTCGTGATGCGCTCCTTTGATCCCAAACGCGCATGGGAATTGATACAGGACGAGAAAATATCCGCTGGTCTGCTGGTCCCGGCAATGCTCAATTTCATGCTTGCCGTTGATAACCTCGACCAGTATGACCATTCACAACTGCGCTGGATTATGTCCGGCGCGGCCCCGGTTCCGATCTCGCTGATCAAGGAATACGAACAGAAAGGTATCGAAATTCACCAGGTCTATGGCCTCACCGAAACCTGCGGACCGGCGTGTTTGATTGATGCCGAAAACGCTTTGAAGAAGATTGGCTCGACTGGGAAATCCTTTTTTCACACCGACGTTCGCGTTGTCAACGGCGATGGTGAAAACTGCGCCCCCGATGAGCCAGGTGAGGTTTTAGTTCGCGGCCCGCACATCATGAAGGAGTATTGGAATCGCCCCGACGCGACGGCGGACACCATCATTGAGGGCTGGCTCCATACGGGCGATGTAGCAGCGATGGACGCTGAGGGATTTGTTTATATTCAGGACCGCATCAAGGACATGATCATCTCGGGCGGCGAGAATGTTTATCCGGCCGAGATCGAAGACGTTTTGATGCGCCATCCTAGAATTAGAGAAGCGGGCGTGATCGGTAAGGCAAGCAAAAAGTGGGGTGAATCGCCGTTCGCAGTCGTAGTGCGAACCGATGACGCTTTAAGTGAGCTGGAAGTGATGGATTTTTGCGCCGATAAGCTGGCGAAATTCAAATTGCCGACGGGCGTCGCATTCGTCGATGAAATACCCCGCAATCCAAGCGGCAAGATCCTTAAACGGATTTTGAGAGAGCAGTTCCCGGGCGACGCTGCCGTTTAATCCTTATCCTTATTGCCGCTTGCTCATAGTTGCCACTTTAGCCATGAGCTGGCGGATTTGAAGGCTATCTAAGTTCCGCTTGGCATACCGCTCAATATCTTCACGCTTGTATTTTTTAGTTTTTAGCTCGGCTAACACGTTGTCGACCTCTTTCTCATTGCCTTTTTTTACCGCCGCCATTAGCAGCTCCATCAGCGTGTCGGTCCACAAGGTTCGCGCGACTGTAATCTGGGTGTCATCGTTCACGATATTCCTACCTCGCTCTTTCAGGCCAACAAACTTATGACAGACAGGGACTTAATTCTTAGTACTGTCGCACACCCTTCGACAATTTACGATCTGCAACATTTAGCTCTGCGCCTAACTACCAGCGAACCGCTAGGCTAGGGATCCATCGGCCAGACTATCCAACTGACTCCATGTCTCGGGGGAGATCCGTCATGACGGAAGCGGCGAAAGATATCCTCTGCTGGGCGTTGCTCTATGCGGCGCTAGCGCTTAACGCGAACGCTGAGCCGGGTGCGCCTTTTCCCAACCAAAGCAGCGAAGATTATGCGGCGTTGCTCGAGGTTCAGGGCTGGCTAAATCAACATTTCGGCCAACTGCGGGTTTCCTTTAGCGGCTTGCCGGCGCTGTGCCGCACCGATCAAAAACATCTAAACCAGCTAGCCTACGGTAACGCCACGCGGCTATCTCAGCACCGCATCCTAGGGCTTTACGACTTTGAACAGCACACCATCTATATCGCCGAAGAGCTCGACCTCAACGCCGCGAGAGGCCGCTCGATCCTCCTTCACGAACTGGTGCATCACGCGCAGTTTTCAAGCAAACAATTCACCTCGATGTCTGGCGATGCGTCTCTGGAACCAATGGCTTATCAAATCGAGAGTTTGTATCTATCGGACCACGCTGACAGCAATCGCGGTGGCTGGGGGTTGCGAGCAAGGCCGTTTAACACGGCGAAATGAATATCGACCGAGCGTTAGTCTAGAAGACCGTGATCCAAACCGCATTGATCGCTAGCCCCCAGAGGCAGAAGGTCGACAGCGTGAATAAGCTGAGGCGAATCATGATGACGTTCGACATTCCCTGCCAGAGACTATGCGCTATGCGCAAACCCGCGTAGCCCCACGCCAACCCCAAATTCAAGGCGCTGGCGTCGCCAGCGACCGCGAGCACCACCACTGCGGCATAGAAAATGGTGGGCTGTTCCATCAGGTGGGTATAGTTGTGCGACACCCAATTCACATTGGCTGGCATCTCCGCTTCAATATCCGCGTAACGCCCGCCGGCGGGAAGTTCCGCCAATTTAACGCCAGCTTTTGAAAAAGCCGCAAGACGCGTCGCGGTCATCCACAACAGCACGAACAATGACCACAGCACCAAAACCGCGGCCGGCCCTAAAATCGGATTGGCCTCCATAGCGCCACCTCCCAGAAGCTTCTCACCGGTCTAAGTTAGCACGTCTGAGGGACCGGACGGGTCGCGGGGCATTTCTGTAGGGCGGGAAGTTGGCTGGGGGAGAGGGACTCGAACCCCCACTGGCGGAGTCAGAGTCCGCTGTCCTACCGTTAGACGATCCCCCAACGCGAGGCTTGGATTCTACAAGATCTGCGGGAGCTAGAGCGGGAGGTCTTGGAGAAAACGAGATACCGCGGTGTCGAAGTGAGCGGGTTGCTCGACGAACGGCCAATGCCCCGCGCCATCAATAACTTCGAGACAACAGTTTGGCATGTTGTCGCGCATGAACTCGTGATACTTCAATGGCGTTAGCGGGTCCTCGCGTCCGCAAATGGCCAACGTGGGCACCTCGATCGCCGCCACTCGGCTCATGAAGTCACAAGTATCGTCTGCAATCCAATCGCGATAGGTCGTATCCGCGCTGCAGTTGGCGTTCAGGGCCTGTGTTGCGCGTACGACTTCCTCAGACGTTGAATCCGCGAACCCGAGTCGGTTCAGAGCTTTGGGTTTAACCTCACCCGCGGCTAAGCGTTTCGATGCGGCGATGGTGGCCGGCGCAACTCGTAATCGCGCACCTGAATCGATCATCATTAAGGCCTTCACCAACTGCGGGAAATAAAGCGCCACCGCAAGCGCGATCCCGCCACCCAAAGAGTGCCCGGCGACGACACATTGTGGCCAACCCAGTTGTTCGACCAGTTGCGCGGCAAAGAACGCATAGTCACCGACGCCACGATATCCTTTACCCGTCGAATCACCATGCCCCGGCAAATCCAAAGCCACGACCTCGTGGTCCTTGGAGATCACGTTTAGGTGGCGTGAGAAAACCTGTCCCGTGCAGCCGGTGCCGTGGATATAAATCACTCGTTGAGCGTTCGTACCCTCACCCAAATGTAAGTAGTTAATTGAAACGTCATCAATGGTTTTCGCTGGCATCGGGAGTTCTCCGCCTACAGGTATCCAAGTAACTGATTTGCCTTGCCAGCGCGCTGCTCGAATCGATTCAGCACGTCGCTGGGCATTTCATCGCGCCAGCGCTCGTCGAGTTTGATACCACCGCTCGATTTTCCCTTGAATCCCGGACTACCACCCAGGTCATGCCGTTCGTCGGGCAGCGTACCCAGATCGACGGAGCTGACGTCGATCCCCGTGCCATCGAGGATACGCACGAGTTCGCCGTGAGGATCGCGACATAGATCCTCATAGCGTAAATAACGGCGCTGCGCCGGCGGTATCGCCGCGATCGCGGTTCTCATTAACTTGACCGTCCACAGAAATGCGTCGATTGCATAATCCACCTTGGCGTCAACACGCCGCATCATCGACCAAACGATGGCGCGGCCATCACGCGCGAGGATCACCGGAGTAATTGAATCTCTGTAATGCGTCCATAAGTGAATGAACTGATCGGGGTTCTTGGAACTGTCGATCAGTAACTTCGCGCCGGTTTCTCGCTGTACGGCGTGGTACAAACTTGCGCATTGTGCGGCCGCACGGCGGAAGTCTCTAAAGCAAAAGTTGCACAAGCCCTGCATTGACAACCGCGCCGCCACCGCCTCGAGCATGACGCGCTGGCGCCACAGGGTATTGGTGCGCGGCACTTCGGTGTACAAGGACTCGGCATGGGCGCCCATATTCGCAATTTGGCGTTGCCAGAATCCGCATTCGATCACTAATTCACCACATGCGCAGGGCTCATCAGAGCGCGCGATTTCCCCAAAACGGCGGACCTCGCCAAGAGGGTAAGCTCCCTGCTGCAAGGACAGCAGATGCATCAGCATGGTCGAGCCGGAGCGGTTGTCCCCTAGTAAGTAAAGAACGTTCATTTGAGCGTAATTAGAATGTGCGCTAGCGCCGGCACGGCCGAGAATCGCAGCAAGATACCTACGCGCTGCCCCAGATTCAACGTCACCCCGTTTAGCGCTGAGTGATGCGTACCACCGTGGTTCTGTGATCCGCGGCCTTAAAAACCGTTTCCAATCGGTATTTATTCGCGAACGCCGCCGGCATCTTAAATGGCATTTGATCAAGCTTACCAATAAACCACAGGGAGGCCGATTGTGGCAGCTTATCGACATATTTTAATACGGCTTGGGGAGTGCCAATCATATTCAAGCCCAGCCACCTTTCTCTGCCGTCGCCGCAAGACACACGCTCAAACTCAACGGAAGCAGCGTTTTTAAACAGCACATCGATATCCTCAAGGTACAGCGATTGCGATTGATGTGAAGCCATCACAAGATCTCTAGAGGAGCGGTGCTCGGCAATATAAGAAGCAGCGCTGGGGTAATCGTTGCGCGCATAGTAATGGCGGCTTAGCGCACGCGGCATATCGACCCTGAATGACTGCGCGTAGGTGTTGATTTCGAACATCGTTCGCCAGGCGTGATCTTCTGAAAGAACAAACAACAAAACTCCAGCTAGGACGCTCGCGCAAATGCGCCAGCTAGGCACAACGAGCCGCGCGAGCAGGCTTGTCAAGGGTACACAGCCGAGGATCAGGAGCAGGGGATAAACAATGTAGGTATAGCGCGTTTCGATATAGTCACTGGGAAACAAGGTGATCAGGGCAACAACGCTAATTACGATGGCGAGCAGTAGAATTTCACGATTATCTTTAGCGGTAAGAAATTGCTTAATTGCCGTTGCCGCAAAGCCCGCACATAGGACGAAAGACAACAACGGCATGACTCGAAACCAGGGCAGCGCGAATGCCCGGATCACATCGGGATTGGTGATTAAGCGCGACGCAATCGCGGGCGCCTCAAGTCCCGAGTTCAGTAACATCAATGTCCAACCCGCCGCCGCGCTCGCGAGGAAAATACCAAGCTTGCGGGCCAGGTCACGCACTCTCCGCTCGTCCTTGGCTAGCAGTACCAGTAACGTCAACAGGATCGCCGCGCCCATCAGCACCCCCGCGGCCCCTAATAGGACCACCAGAATTGACAGTCCCGTCAGACCCTGAAAACAGGCGCTTGATCGAGTCCTCACAGTCCACAGACCAAACAGCGTCAGGACGACAGCAAGGCCCGCAATCCACGGATCAAAACCCGCGAAAAAGTCGAGCGATGAAGACATCTCCCCCACCGGGTTGCTCGTCATAAGTTTGACGCACGCTAAAGCCAGCAAGGTGGCAAAGAGTGCGAATACTTCGAAACGTGCAGGCCGTTCACCTTTAGCCAGCCATGCTAGAAAAGGGACAACCATGGTTGTCATCGCACCCACCCAACTTAGCGCACTGAGTAAGAAGAACCCCAGCGACAAACAAAAGTGCGCTCGGCGTTTGCTGTCAAGCCATAGCAGCGTCGTGTAGCACTGCCAGATAAACAAACTCCCGCACAGCGAATACATTCGACCTAGGCGCGAGAATTCGATCTGCCAGATGGAAAGAGCCAGCAGACTAGCGACCATTAAGGCTAGTAAGTTGCCGCCGAGTCGTCTGGCGATAAGGGCCGCGCCCAAAATCGTCAGGATGTTTGCAAACGCTGACACCCGGCGAAGCGTTGCCACCTCTGGAACGTCGTCACCCGGTAATGCGGTGGCGGCTGAAAGATAATGAAAAAAGGGCGCTCGGCTGTACCACCCCATGCACTTAAAATCGGCCCGCCCACTCGCAAAGATCCGCTGCGTCGCAATGGTCGAGTAGAACTCATCGTCAGCCGCAGATCGGAGCTCAGCGCCAGGCAGCCGCAAAAATGCGGCGATGGCTAAAACAAGGATCAACAAACCCCAGAATTTGGGTTCCAGATTATTCCGGCTCGCTAGATTGGTGATCAAAGCTGCCGGCCCGGAAAAATTCTATGACTTGGGCGATTACCGGTTCTTTGCGCATGATGAACGTATGCGAATAAGGCACGCTTAAAAAATCCCTCATGCCCTCCACGCGAGTCGATTCGACCGATACTTTGCCATCGTGCGGCTCCGGCAAAAATTGCCCAAAGATCGGGTTGTAAGAACGCGTACCAGCAATCACGCCGAGGTCGAAGTCTACAGGTCCCAATCCTCGTACCAGGCTGTCCTCGCGTGTTCCTAACTCCCGGCCCGCGGGGCCATAGATGAGATCAAAGCCGGGAATATCGCGCAGATTATCAACCAGCTCGGAACCTTGGTTAGGCGGTGCCAACATCACCACGCGGCCGAGTTCAGGGAGATTATTGTTCTTTAGATAGTAGCGCACCAAAATCCCGCCCATGGAGTGCGTGACAAAATGGACCTGCGCCACCTCATTCCCGCAACCTGCTAATCCTTTGTTAATTGCCGGCGCCGCCAGTTCTTCAACCGGACGATCGCGCGAAGGATATCCTATGTTTGAAACTGTAAATCCTGCTTCCGCAAGGGCACCCGCCATTTTTGCCATGGAGCCCGAGGTGCGGGCTAAACCGTGCAACAAGACGACGCACTGTTCAGCGGCAGCGACGGCAGGTAGCAACCCCAAGGCAAGCACTAACAACAGCGATCGAAAAATATCAGTCATGAACCTGCGCATGTTAAGCGACCGTTTCCAAGGCGATTTTTTTTGCCTGTGTAAAATCTGTTTTACCACTTCCGAGTTTCGGCATGGCATCTACCGATACCCAGGTTTCCGGCACCATCAGCGAACTCAGCCCAGCCCCCTGCGCCCGCTTACGCAGGCCTGATGGATCGGCGCATGCCGGATGCGTGGCAGGCACGATTGCGACCAACTGTTCACCCTTCTTCTCACTAGGAATATTGACGACCACAACCTCGAAGTCTTCCTCCTCGATTGCAGAAACGAGTGCTTGCTCAACGGCCGCCAGGCTCACCATCTCGCCGCCCAGTTTGGCAAACCGCGAGTAACGATCGACGATGGTAAGAAATCCATCATCATCGACGTGTCCTTTATCCCCCGTGCTGTACCAGCGCTTGCCATCGAGGGTTACGATCGCGGCGTCGGTCTTCTGTTGATCATCGAGGTAACCGGCCATTAGCTGGACGCCCCCAATCAGGATCAGACCGTCCTCGCCCACCGGCAACTTCTCGTAAGTGTCTGGGTTAACGATCCGGAAAGCCGTACCAGGAAGCGGCAGGCCCACGCTGCCCTCGCGACTACCAACGCGCAGTTGCCAGCCGATTTGCTCCAAGTAGTCAGGTACGTTGACGCTGGCAACCGGAGTTGTTTCGGTTGCCCCATAACCCTCGAATATCGGCTTATTAAATTTTTTGGAGAATCCATCGCGAACTATCGGGTCTAGACGCTCCGCGCCGGAGACAACCAGTCGCAAAGGCTCCAACATTAGCGGCGCGACGCGCTTGTTGCGCACGTAGAACCTCAAGAACGTCGAGGTGCCAAGCAACACCGTGCCACGGTCGCGATAAATTGCTTTTGCAATATTCACAACGTCTGTTGGATCGGGGTGGGTAATCACTGGGAGGCCCTCCACCAAGGGCAGAAACGTGGTCACCGTCAATCCAAAGGCATGAAATAACGGCAGACACCCGACGATCACATCGTCCGCCACGGGATTCATCATGTCGGTCGTTTGCGTGATGTTGGCCATGATATTGCGATGTGTGAGTATGACGCCCTTCGGAGTCCCTTCACTGCCGCTTGAGAACAGGATCGCCGCTGGCTTGCCAGCCCCGTAACAACCGCCAAACAGCCACGCGATCCAGTAAGCAGGCAACAACTTAAACGCAAGCCATGCCAGCGCTAGCTGCCACTTCTTAATTCCCTCTCTTAGATCTTCAAGATAAACAACTTCCCGGCCTTGCAGGGCGTTCACGCTATCCAAGCCGCGATCTTCCAAGCGTTTTACGAACAGCTTAGAGGTGAAAATTCTAGCGAGCTTGGCTTTCTCGATTGCTCCATTTAAGGCGCCAGCGCTCGCTGAATAATTGAGATTCACCGCCGTTTTGCCGCACAGCATGGTCGCCATGTTGGCGATTGCCCCGCCACCGCTTGGCGGCAACAATAGGCCGACGTTTTGTTCAGCGTTCATGCCTTTAATCAAGCGCGTGAAACAAATCACGGCGGCAGCGAACGCGCTATGTGTCAGCCGCCGGCCAGTCGATTCAATGATTGCATTGCTACCGGCTTGGCGTTTAGCCGTTTGCAGCCAAGCCAGCGCCAGCGTATCCATTTGCTTCACATGCTGTTCCCACGCTGAAATCGATAGCTCCGATACAGCCTGCTTCACGGCCACGGCCTGAGCATCAAGCGCTAACGCGTCGCCGAAAGCAACCACAATGTCACGGCGTAACCCAGTCACCGTGCGAGACTTTAGTAGACGTCCCGATTCGGAAAACTGGCTTCCCCATAAACCGCGCACATAAAAGGGGACAATCACGGCCTTGGAGCCTGCCGCGAGTTCGGCAGAACGTTCGAAACCACGCTTGAATTCATTTAACTGACCATGACGAGAGATGGTGCCCTCAGGGAACAGGCAAACAACCTCGCCATCTCGCAAGCACTGCGCGATATCTTCGATGGCTTCCTTGGAAGATCCAGGCGCGATCGGAATTGCTCCAGCGAAATCCAAAAACCATTTCAGATACCATCGCTCGTAGATGCTGCGGATCATCACGAAACGAACGGGGCGCGGGCTCGCCATCGCGACGATTGCCCAATCAATCCAAGAGATATGGTTGCCAAGCAGCAAAACGCCACCGGTGCTTGGGACTTTTTCCATGTCGACGACGTTAAGGCGGTAACGCGTCGCAAATACCCGCGCAATCACTAGTCGAACCAATGACTGCGGCAGCTTGCCGACCGTATAAATCGCGCCGACCGTCGCCACCATCGTGATGATCACCAATAGCGACAATGCATCCAAGCCTTGAGTGGCAAACACCACCGTGAGGCCAAGAAACGCAATCATTGCAAGGTTACGAATGAAGCTTGAGGCGGCGAGGATGCGTCCGCGATCAGAATCGTCAGCATGAAATTGGACCAGAGCTGTTAACGGTACCGTGAACAGCGATCCAAAAACCCCGATCCCGAAAAACAATCCCATCTGAAAAACCGTCTGTTGCGCAATCGGGAGGGCCGCGAGACAAAGCGCCACGCCGGCCGCACCAATCGGCACATATCCCGTTTCTAGATAGGCGCGAGACAGCTTCGCGGCCAACAACGAACCTACAACGATACCAATAGTGGCGGCGGCCATGATGAATTGAATCCCGGCGACGTTCGTGAGCCCTAAGGTGGTTTCGGCGAACGTGGGGTAAACCGCGATAAGGACTTGCATCACCGACCAGAACACCGCGAGACCGACGACCGACAAGCGCATCACCGGCTGGGTCCAAACGCTTGATAGGTTGCGCTTTAGGTAATCACCTCGAAGGTAACTGCGGCGGTCAAATCCCAAGTTTCGAGCGTCGCCCTGATGTTCGGGGAGGCGCCTCGCAAACGCGTATTCCAAAATCGAACCCAGAACTAGAAACCAACCGAGACTCGCGGTCTCCTTCATGATGGCCCCAGTGCCTTGGGTTTCTGCCGACAGCAAATGCTCAAAGCCGACGGAAAATGACAGCATGCCCACTAATATCGCTGTGGTCGTCGCCGCCTGCATGATGCCGTTAGCACCAGCCAACTCTTCGGCGCCGACTAGCTCCTTCAGGTAACCAAGTTTTGCCGGGCCGTAAATGGCGCTCTGTGCCGCGAGGACGAAGGTCAGTGCAAAGGAGATCCAAAACCACCCTTGGTAGTAACACAGCGTTATCGCCAACGTAATCGCGATGGCGACCAGCGCTGCTCGGCGCATAACCTTCGGTTTAGCGTAGCGGTCGGAGATAAACCCAGCCGGCGACATCAACAACAAAAATGGGAGAAGGATCAATGCGTTGACAATCCCGGTCAGCATGATCTGCTCGGGTCCTTCAAAGGCTTTGAATACGGCGTTTTGAACGAGCACCTTGTGACCAAGATCCACAAAGGCGTTCAAGAACCCCACCGCGACCGCTGCCGCAAAGCCCGCAATGCTGAATAGACGCATCATTTCTCAAGTCTCCTTATCGGCAATCATCGCACGGGGCGCAAGACTGGTTGCTGAGCGCGAATAACGCAACCAAATATCGAATAGAAGCGAATAACATGCTATACGGTATTATATTTTGATACCCCGAGACGTCGTTATGCCACAAACCACAGCGTTGCTTGATGCACTAAAAATCGCCTTGAAGGCTCACGGCAAAACGTATCGCGAGGTCGCGGAGCATCTTGAATTATCCACAGCCAGCGTCAAACGAATGTTTTCTGAACAAAACATGTCGCTCGCCCGACTCGACGCGATCTGCGCCCTGATGGAAATTGAAATCACCGATCTGGTCGCCGAACTTGGCCGCGATAAGCGAAGCTTGCAACAACTTGATGAGACCCAAGAGCAGGAGATTGCGAGCGACTTAAGCTTACTGCTGGTTACCGTGTCGGTACTGAACGGTATGGCCATCGAAGACATTGTCGGGTACTTCAACATCAACGAACACGAATGCATCCGAAAACTCGCTTACTTGGACCGCCAAGGCATCATCGAGTTACTCCCGAAAAATCGCATCAAATTAAAAGTCGCGAGAAACTTTGCTTGGCTTCCCGATGGTCCGATCCAAAGACTATTCCAGCAGAAGATCGCGGCAGACTATTTCAGCTCCCGCTTCACCGAAAACGACGAAAAGCTAATCGTACTTAACGGCTTGCTCAGCGAAGCGTCAATAAAGATCGTACAGAAGAAATTCGAACGCCTCGCCGAGGAATTCGAAGAGTTGAACAGCGAAGACGCCAGCAAACCAGTCGCACAACGGGTTGGCTTTACTGTGGTACTGGCAATGCGCCGTTGGGTGTTTGGATTATTTCAACCTTATCTTCGCGAGTAGGTTTCATTTCCTAAAACCTCAGGTCGCGGAACGCGCGACTTCTCCGGAAAAGATTGCGGGCTCGATGCTTAGCTCCACAATGCACCAAGCAACTTCAAACGGAGAGTCCAATGATCCAAAACGACATGCAGCTCAATTCACCCGAATGGTTGTTTTTTGTAAAAACGGCATTTTTTATCGCTTTCCTGGCGACCGGCCTCGGCGTGTTCCTAATGCCAGGTTCATTGATTGTTAAGGGATATTTCGCTATCGCCGCGTTATTCCTTGTGAGTACGACTTTCACCCTAGCGAAAACCCTCAGAGACGACTTTGAATCTCAGCGGTTCATTACTCGCTTGGATGAAGCTCGGGCTACCCAAATCATCAAAGAGTATTCGGAGTAGGAGCGTCGCCATGGGTTTGATATCGCAAATTTCCCTACTCGCACGAGGCCGTGCTCGACGAAGCATACAAGGTATTGTGGACGCTAATGGTTTGGAGCTTATCGAGCAGGGAATTCTCGAAGCCGAGCAAACACTCATTTATTCCAAGCATGAGCTTGCCTCGGTGATCACCGAGCGTAAGCGTCTTGAACATAGCGTGGATGAACTCGAACAGCAGGTTAGCCGTCGAGAAATAGATGGACGGGAAGCTCTCGCCAGGGATCTAGAGGCGCTGGCACTGCAGATCGCCGATGATTTAACGAGCCGGCAAGCACGTCTAACTCGCACCGAGGCGGCGCTTTCGAAGGTACGCCACCAGGAGGCGGCGGCCAAGGATGCGATTAAGTCCATGGCCGCCGATCTGGAGCGCTATCGGGGCGAGTTCGCGACGGCGAAAACACTGGCGGGAGCGCTACGCGCCCAACAGCGCACGGCTTGTGGCGTTGCAAGTTCCTCGCGCACCGTTGATGACTTAGAAGCAGTACTTAGCCGCGTTTCGGTCCTGCAACAATCCCATGCCGAGCACGCCGCGGCGATGCAATCGATCGACGCGGAAATATCCGGGGACGATCTTGAAGCTAAGCTCGAGAGCGAAGGGATCGGCGGGCGGCAGAATAGCGTTCAATCCGTTATCGACAAATGGCGTGAGGAAAACGCCAGCGCTTAATGGACCGCAGCATCGTGGGCTCGGCAAGGGCGAGCCCTACTCTACCAGTACTGAATTGATCACTATTTCGTTTAAGAGTGTTTTATTCACCGGGCAACGCTCAGCTATGGCCAACAGACGCTGCCGCTCTGCGCTCGATAGAGCACCTTTTAAGGCAATGCTCTTATCAATAGAATCTACCAGCCCGCTTTCGGATTCGCAGGCTTCGCAATCGTCAGCGTGAACCCGTGTGTGTGAAAGAGTCACCTGCACATCGTCTAAGGCAATACCTTTACGGTTAGCATACATGCGTATCGTCATCGAGGTGCAGGTACCAAGTGCGGCAAGCAAGTATTCGTAAGGATTGGGTCCGGTGTTTGACCCGCCAAGCTCGCGCGGCTCATCTGCGATCAACTGATGCCGAGAGGTGAAAACACCGCGCGCGAATTTTTGATCACGCTCGCTAATCAATACCGTTCCTTGCGGCACACTTGGTGCGGTACCGGAGGAACGTTCAGCGGCCAACTCCTCATCTGTCGCATAACGCGAAGCCCACGACGATATGACGCTGGCAACGTACTCCGAATCCTCCTTGTTGGACAACAAATGGTCCGCATGATCGAGTGAAACGAAACTCTTAGGGTGTCTTGCCGCGGTGTATATCCGCGCGGCTTCATCAATCGAAACGGTCGCATCGACCGGTGAGTGAAAGATGAGTAAGGCCTTGTTTAATCGCCCAATGTGCTCCGTTGAGCCGTAACGCTCGATATCATCAATAAACTGTTTTTTGATCTTGAACTCGCGCCCGCCCAGATCCACCAGAGCTTCGTTCGCTGTGACGATTTCATCATGAGAAGCAGCGAATAAGTGCTCAACGTGTTTAGCGCTCGACGGTGCCCCAATCGTGACCACCGCTCGCACGCTCGCCAGATCATGCGCGCCTGCCAGCACCGCCGCACCGCCCAAGCTGTGACCAATGAGAAGAGCCGGGGCCTCATAGTTTTCCTCGAGGTAATTGGCAGCCGCAATCAGGTCCTGAACGTTCGACGAAAAGTTGGTGTTCGAAAAATCGCCATCGCTGTTTCCCAAGCCAGTGAAATCAAAGCGCAGCGTCGCGATCCCCCGATCTGCCAAAGCGCGCGTGATACGTGACGCAGCCGCAATATCCTTTGAACAGGTAAAACAATGAGCAAACAAAGCATAGGCGCGCGGCGATTGCTCTGGCATTTCCAATAAACCCGCCAGGGACTCGCCTTGCGGGTTATGAAACTCTTCTCGGATCCTGGGCACGGTCGCGCTCCTTGAGTACATGGTTGGCAAACGCCATTATGACGTTTGCATCCGTGGACGGGGGGATAGTTGATGCGCTTTGGAATCATGTATGACTTTCGAAACCCGCAACGCTGGCATATCAGCGATCCGGTGTTTTATCGCGCCATGCTTAATCAAATGGTCGATGCGGAAAATTTGGGCTTCGATCACGTATGGCTCACCGAACACCATTTCACAGAGGACGCTTACAACCCAGCGTCGCTATCGATGGCGGCAGCCATCGCGGCGGTTACCAACAAAATCCGGATCGGTACTTTTATCTTGCTCATGCCCTTCATTCATCCAGTGCGCGCCGCCGAAGACGTCACCCTAGCTGACATCCTTTCAAACGGCCGGTTCGATTTAGGTGTGGGACAGGGCTATACGCACGATGAATTTGACGCGTTTTGTATCGATCGCAAAGAGCGCGCTCCACGCATGGTTGAAGGAATCGAAATCATGCGCCGCTTGTTCACCGAAGATTCGGTCACAGTGAATGGGCGGTTCACCAAGCTCAGCGACGCGACCCTGACCCCGAAACCGGTGCAGAAACCTCACCCGCCGCTTTGGATCGGTGCGCGCGGTCCCAAAGCAACCGGCAGTTCACGCCCAGATACCTGAAGACCGTGGCATTGATGCGCTGTCTCAGTCGGCATCAGATCTGTATATGGATATGAGCGAACGTCCGTTTCCTCGGCGCATCATCGAGGAGACCGAAGAAGATTTGGCGGTGCTGGTAGCCGAGCTGGAAAAGCTGGGTATTCGCGTGCGTCGACCCCACGCTATCGAATTCACCGAGACGATCAAGACGCCATTCTGGGAAAGCGGCTACTTTTTCAGCTACTGCCCGCGGGACGTGCTATTGACCATTGGCGATACCATTATCGAGACGCCGACAGTGTTTCGCTCACGGTTTTTCGAGCCATGGGCCTACAAAGAAATCTTGGTGGACTATCTGCAAAGCGGCGCGCGCTGGCTGTCAGCGCCGCGCCCGGCGCTACGCGATGATATGTACAACATGGGCGGCCGCGCGCCCAGTGCCGTTAACAATGCGGAGCCGGTTTTTGATGCGGCCAATGTGATCAAGGCGGGCAGAGATATCTTCTATCTCATATCGGACTCTGGCAATGAGCTCGGTTTGCATTGGCTGC